>NZ_JEZN01000002.1:0-292256 GCF_000581715.1 Acinetobacter sp. 479375
GGTTAAGTCAGCCTGGCGTTGGTAGTCCAGGTGAAAGACAGTAGGCATGCATCTTAGGCAAATCCGGGGTGCTCTATGCTGAGAGTCGATATCAAGCTGTACTTGTATAGTGAAGTGGCTGATACCATACTTCCAAGAAAAGTCTCTAAGCTTCAGTTACACAGGAATCGTACCCGAAACCGACACAGGTGGTCAGGTCGAGTAGACCAAGGCGCTTGAGAGAACTCTGCTGAAGGAACTAGGCAAAATGGTACCGTAACTTCGGGAGAAGGTACGCTGCTGAGGGTGATGGGACTTGCTCCCTGAGCGCTTGGCAGCCGCAGAAACCAGGCCGCTGCAACTGTTTATTAAAAACATAGCACTCTGCAAACACGAAAGTGGACGTATAGGGTGTGATGCCTGCCCGGTGCTGGAAGGTTAATTGATGGGGTTAGCGTAAGCGAAGCTCTTGATCGAAGCCCCAGTAAACGGCGGCCGTAACTATAACGGTCCTAAGGTAGCGAAATTCCTTGTCGGGTAAGTTCCGACCTGCACGAATGGCATAATGATGGCGGCGCTGTCTCCAGCAGAGGCTCAGTGAAATCGAAATCGCTGTGAAGATGCAGTGTACCCGCGGCTAGACGGAAAGACCCCGTGAACCTTTACTGCAGCTTGACATTGAACTTTGACCTTACTTGTGTAGGATAGGTGGGAGGCTATGAAGATGTGACGCCAGTTGCATTGGAGCCATCCTTGAAATACCACCCTGGTAATGTTGAGGTTCTAACTCTGCCCCGTAATCCGGGGCGAGGACCATGTCTGGTGGGTAGTTTGACTGGGGCGGTCTCCTCCTAAAGAGTAACGGAGGAGTACGAAGGTGCGCTCAGCGTGGTCGGAAATCACGCGTAGAGTATAAAGGCAAAAGCGCGCTTAACTGCGAGACCCACAAGTCGAGCAGGTACGAAAGTAGGTCTTAGTGATCCGGTGGTTCTGTATGGAAGGGCCATCGCTCAACGGATAAAAGGTACTCTGGGGATAACAGGCTGATACCGCCCAAGAGTTCATATCGACGGCGGTGTTTGGCACCTCGATGTCGGCTCATCTCATCCTGGGGCTGAAGCAGGTCCCAAGGGTATGGCTGTTCGCCATTTAAAGAGGTACGCGAGCTGGGTTTAGAACGTCGTGAGACAGTTCGGTCCCTATCTACCGTGGGCGCTGGAAATTTGAGAGGATCTGCTCCTAGTACGAGAGGACCAGAGTGGACGAACCTCTGGTGTACCGGTTGTGACGCCAGTCGCATCGCCGGGTAGCTATGTTCGGAAGGGATAACCGCTGAAAGCATCTAAGCGGGAAGCCTACCTCAAGATAAGATTTCCCTGTGACTATATGTCACCTAAAGAGCCGTTCAAGACTAGGACGTTGATAGGTTGGATGTGGAAGCATAGTGATATGTGAAGCTGACCAATACTAATTGCTCGTGAGGCTTGACTATACAACACCCAAACAGTTGTTGTATTCAAGATAAATTCAATACAAAACTTGATTTAGTCAATAAACTAGTTACAATACCGACTCAATTTCCAATCCGTTAATAACTCTTTGGTTTGTAAGTAAGGCATACATTATTAAGTAATGTGAATAAGACCCCAAAGCACCACAACAGTTTGCTGGCGACAATAGCAAGAGTGAACCACCTGATCCCTTCCCGAACTCAGAAGTGAAACCTCTTCGCGCTGATGGTAGTGTGGCGTTAGCCATGTGAGAGTAAGTCATCGCCAGCTTTTTAAATGCAAAACCTCCCTTACTTAGAGTAAGGGAGGTTTTTTTAATGTACGGAATTTTAAAATTGACTAAGAATAAAGGAAAAATTATTAAAAAAATCGGCTAAACTAATACACGTCTTATTGTTTTAGACCCTAATTAAAATTAAGGAAGTTGGGTTATAGAATGAGGAATTTAAGTGATTAATAATAATGTTTTTATTACCACAGAAGAATTTGTACAAGAATTTAAAGACCTAAAGGATAATCTGATTAGAGGATACTTTACTATTGATTCCGATATATCACGAATTCATGTGTTAGCAGAATCTGGAATGAGTAATGAACAAATTAATTTGACTAAAAATATTGTTTCAGAAGTTTTAACGGATGCGCTATATACGATTTTGTTAGGTCTTGAAGGAAGTGCGTCAATCGCTCAGTATCAAATCATGTATAAGTTATTTGATGAGGCATCAAATGAACTGACTGGTAATATCGAATCTATAGCATGGGAAAAATTTCACAGCGAAAATGCATAACGATGAATCAGATTAAATATTCTTTATTTCATGATGTTTTTGATGCAATAAAAAAATCGATTAGAACTCATTTCAAAGTTGCCATAGAGATTCAGGACTCTTTCCATATAAGGTGATGCGCACAGTGGAATTGAATGTTACTTATTTTACATTCGATCATTTCAGTGCGTTAGTTCATTAGTTTGTTGAAAAGCATAGTAATTTATCAAAGCAAGGATTTTTTTATGAGACATTGAAAGAACGAATATTGAGTTTTATCAAGAGCTTGGTTTGAATGATTCAATGATTGCTGATGAATGTCAGCATCAATTTAATTTAATTTTTCCAGCTTGCAAAGGGAATATATAGATCATTATGATATTCCTCCATGAGATACATGGATCTCTTGTGATTTAAAGGATGATTTAATAGTACTCTATACGTGAGTTCATCCTGTAATTGTTTCGTTTGGGTAGAAGATCTAGAGTAAGGGTTAGAAATCACGGTATAAATATTAGGAGACTATATTTGTTTTCCGTCAGTTGTAATATTTATACTTTTAAAGATATCTTAATTTCATTATTACTCATACTGGGTACTTAGAAATCGTAATGAACTAATTTAAAGGAGATATCTGATTATGCATTTCAACTCCTTCTCTCAACTCCCTGAAGATGATGAAGAGTTACATCTTCCTGAACTTGTATACTGTGCATCTCTTGGTGATGTGGAACAAGTCGAACAATTATTGGCAGAAGGAACTGATCCCAATCAGACGGATGATGAGGGGTATAGTGCATTACAGGCCGCTGCTGAGAATGACAATTTAGCCGTAGTGAAGTTACTCGTGGGAAAAGGTGCAAATGTTGCATATAAAGGCGAATATACTGCGCTACAGCTTGCTGAAATGGCAAAAAATATCGATGTGGTTGAATATTTAAGAAGTCTGTAAATCGTATATAAGTAATAGATAAAAAGAAGCCCCATCATCCTGACAGGGCTTCTTTATATTCCGTTTATAGTGCCACAAATATCCTATCTATGACCGCATCCTATGCATCTTATTATTTTCAATGAGACTTCCTGTCTCTGTATATTTTATAGAATAGATGAAATCTATTGATACACCAATTCGGCAATAACGACGATATATGTAAGTTTTAGCTTACACAGAATTTTTTTGGTATTTTTTGAGTTTCTGTACCAAATCGGTTAATGCTTTTTCTTCAAATTCATTGGCTTCAAAGCTTTCTTCTTTATTACGTTTGAAGATATCTCGAATTTCAATCACTGCATTCGGATCGATCATATTCAAACTTGAGGTGACTTGACGAATTTGTCCAACCGAATTTGAACCATAGGTCACCCCGTAGCTAATAAATGAGGCTGGTTTTCCACTCCATTCTTTGCCCAAATAATCCAATGCATTTTTAAGCGCAGGGCTATAACCGTGATTGTATTCAGGGCTAATAAAAATAAAGGCATCTGCCTGCGCAATTTTATCGGCCCACTCTTGTTGTTTGGGTTGATCGTAAATTCCCGTAGCAGGTGGATGGCTGCCTGCGAAAAGTGGTAAATCCCATTGTTTTAAATCAATAATTTCAGCTTGAAGATCTGTATTTGGTTGACTCGAAAGACAATGGTTTACCCAATTTGCGACTTTGATCGCAGTACGTCCCTCACGGATACTTCCAACAATAATATAAATGCGCATGATTATTCCAAAATTATAATGTCAATTAGCAGTTAACCAATCTAGAGTAGATTTGAAAAGTAGAGCTTTGTTATAAATTTGAGTTGTTTACTGTCCTTTCTGCTTCAGCTAGTAGTTGATCTGCCATTTCTTTGGTCTTTTTCAAACCTGGCATGCGGTATTCAGTATGTCCATAGTCTTGAATCGATTTCCAACGACCACCCCAAGTAAGACCGACTGATTCAGCGACTTCACCATACAATTGATAGCCACGCATCGCCCATGGATCACGTTCAGTAATGACCACTTTACCATTACGCTTGAAGGCAACATCTGCGGCTAGACCAAATTGGTGATAACTCTGATAACCACGTGCGCGTGTTGTATTAGGATTGCCTGAAAGAAGGTTTTGACGTGCAGGACTACGATAACCTTCGAGTAAAACCAGTTCGTAGCCATAACGCTCTTTCATCAGTTTAAAGACCATGAGCAAACGTTGTTTATAGCGTGGATGCATTTTATCCCACTTACGATCAACCAACTGATCGTCTAGTGAACCATGATGATGTAGAGATTCGAGTTGTGATGTCTGAATCGACTGATTATTTTGAGCTTGATATTGTTGTTCAAGCTGATTGGCTTCAACGATGGCAGCTTCAACCAGAGACTCATCCACTTCAGGAGGAGGAGTTAAAATTTCACCATTCAAAAGCGTATAAATTTGTGGATCGACTTCTTTTAAATATTCAGCTTCTATATGTGTTGGCTGAATGGGTCGTGTAAAAGCAAATATCATCACACTGGCAAACAGAAAAAAACCAGCAATTAAAATCCACCATTGTTGTACATACCAGTGCGATTGAAGTCGTTCAGGTGCAGAAGCGTGATGAACATGCTGTGCAAAAGTTTTTACCCGATTTAGCTTTTGTTTGCTTTGTGGTAATACATTATGTAATGAGTTTAAAAGCTTTTGACGCAATTCGTAGGACATCAGACAGGCTAAAGCGAAAGCAAGCCCGAAAAAACAAATCAAAATCAGCAGAATCATGGAAGCTGTTTACTGTACTTCAAAAGGTTTTCGAGTGACTTCAATTTCGACAGAAGCACGCGGACTCTCAACTTTTTCTGACGGAGCAATCGAATTTTTATCCGTCTGAACTGCGTTGTTTTTCGGTTCAATCGCTATAGATTGGGCGGCTGCTTTTACTGTAGGCATTGGCTTTTGAGCAGGTGTTGGAGCTTTGGTGACTTCAAATGGAGAAACACGTGCAGCAGCAGGAGCATGTTGAAATAACTTACTCAAATCACTGTCTTTAGGCTGTTGAATTGCTTCATCATCGTCTGCTTCTTGAGGGGCTAAGGCATGCTCTTGCTTAGAATGTGAATGATCCGTAGTATGCTCAGCATTTATAGGTTGTTGAGTGGCTTCAGTATGGTCAGCCGCTGAAGTTGCATCTAAGTTTAAATTGGTATTTTCATTGATATTTGAGCTTTTGATAAAAAGCATAAATCCGAAAATACTGACTAATATTCCAGCTAAAAAACCACTCAAAACCAGTATAGCTGGTGATAACATCTTCTTTTTATGACTTTGTAAGATGCGAATCGATGTTGGTTTATCTTGAGCCATATGCATTCACTAAGGCAAATAAATAGTAATGTGAGCTTCTTCAGCAGGAGCCGAAATTACGTTCTGATAAGGTGCTAGTGCGTGAGAGCTTTGGTTGGAAAGCATATAACGTAAACCAGCAAAACTAAGTAATGCAAATAAGAGTAGGAAAATCAGAATCCAGAAGAACGGTAATTCGCCATGGATCATGTGTTTAATTTGATCTGGAATCGCAGCAAAAGGAGAAAAAGCTGCTTTTTTCCCTTTGAGATAATCAATTTCATCACCAACACGTGCCACCAAATGATTTAAATTTTCAATGGATTCAATACGATATTTGCCTTGAAAACCTAAAAGTAAGCAGTAGTGGAAAACTTCAAGTGCAGGGAGGCGATCTTTGCCGCGGCTACGTAATTGTTCCAAAATTTCAAAAAAACGATAGCCTGCTAGTTGAGAACCAAATAGGCTGAGTTGTAAGGGGCTAATTAACCATGCATTTTGGAGATTAAAATAACTAGGGTCTGGTTGTGTGACAATGGTTTCATCTAATAATGCACAAAACGCGTATTTTGCATCATGGATATCATCAGCAGAAAAATGTAATTTCTTGGCCTGTTGTTCAAATCGATTGAGCAAATCCAGAATTTTTGTCCGAAATTGACAGTATCGTGGACAACATATCCCTCTAAATTCTTAAAATATTTATGTTCAAAGGTTTCAGGACTTAACCAGCCGTTTGCAGAATGTCGTCTGATTCGATTGTAGTAAACTTCAATATATTCAAACAAGACAGCATTGGCTTCTTTTCGAGTGGCAAATACACTGCCATGTATCACATGACCTTTCAATGTATGAAAGAAGCTTTCAGTCACCGCATTATCCCAACAATTCCCCCTACGTGACATGCTTTGAATACAGTTATTCGCCAATAATAGTGCTCTAAAATCACGACTACAGTACTGTGAGCCTTGGTCCGAATGCACCATGACACCTGTTGGATACCCCTGACGTGCCATTGCATAATTAAATGCATCACATACCAATTGACGATCTATCCGATGGCTGGTTTGCCAACCTATAATACGACGACTAAATAAATCTAGCATCACACATAAATACAGCCAACCTTCTTTGGTTCGGATATAGGTGATGTCTGTTGTCCAAACTTTATTTGGCAGAGTGACTGTAAACTGGCGATCTAATAAATTCGGTGCCGTCGGCAAATGATGATTTGAATCAGTCGTATGCTTATATTTACGTCCAATCTTGCTGCGTAAACTGAGCTTTTTCAGCATCCTTCCAACTGTACGTTCACTCATGCAGTAACCTAAATCATGCATGTCGTGCACCAATGAAGGTGCTCCTAAGCGAGCATGGTGTTGCCAATATACAGCTTTTAAATCAGTGTACTTCTGATTGACGTAAATCTGTCTCTTTCGCCAAGCATAGTAGCCCGAAGTGCTGACACCTAGGCATTTACAGGCAGAAGAAACCGTAATTTCAGTCACAGCTAGGCCTTGGATTACCGTGTACTTTTCTTGGCATGATCTGTCAGGAAGTACACATGCGCCTTTTTTAAAATATCATTAGCTTCCCTGAGTTGTTTGACTTCTTTTTCTAAATCGAGAATACGCTGTTGTTCTGGCGAGAGCTGTCTTTTGCTGGAACCAGTGGGGTTGGTCTCACGAATCCATTTATCTAATGTTGAATAACCCACACCTAATTTCTGGGCGATAGCAGCCACAGATTCGTGCGAGTTTGAAAGTGCATAATCAATTGCTTGTTGTTTAAATTCTGGACTAAAGCGTTTAGCCATTTTTACATCTCCAAAGTTAATGTTACGTTATCTTTAGAGGGAATCATTGTCCATTATTTTGGCTAGGATCAATGGCTTTACGATTTGGTCTTGAATTTGATTTGAAAGAAATTGAAAAAAATAGTCCAGGGTTAATCTATACTGAATATTTTCATACAATGATGTATTTAAGATTTGCTAGCTATTTATATAGAATTTCAAGAGATAAGGCTCTTATTGTGGCGACAGAACTTTTGAAGGATAGTTTTAGTATTAGAGTGGCAGCTCACTATAAGAATCTGGAAGATATTATACAGCTTAGTCCTACTGGATACGGTATTTTTGGTAGTGCTAGATACACAGCATTGGCTATGAATACTAGAAGAAATAGAGGCCCATTTATGATTGGACAAAGGCTTTATCAAATGATTTTTAATAAAAAATGGAATACGCAAGCTTATGAACTTTGCCGAACAAAATACAGTTATCAAGTGCCAATTTCGGAAGAGGAAGCAACCTTTGATAGCACTGAATGGTGAATATCGATGAAAAATTTAATTATTTTATTTATGAGCATGCTAATGGTCGGTTGTAGTCATGCAGATAGTGGAAATCAGCAAAAACGAAAAATTGAAATAAGTAATGAACTTAGATCAAGAACTATCAGTATTGCTGATGATATAAGCCAGTCAAGAAAATTATATATAGCGGCATATAATACTGTTAATAGTAAGTCTGAAATGAATAATGAGTTATTTGTTTATACAGTTCGTAAAGTAGAAAATTTAATAGGTACTTATGAAGTAGATAATGATAATTTTGAAAATGATATTAAACACAATAAGAAAATAACTCTGGAAGCCGTTGATGGTCTTTGTATAATGAATAAATTTATTCAGAAGTATTCAATATTTATAGATTTGGAAAAAATTCCAGAAAGTCTTCAGAAAGATACAAAAAAAATACTAAAATACCAAAATCTTTATATTCAACGTCTTAATGAAGATAAAGACTATTTAAATCAATTAAAATGTTTGAATCTAAAATAATTTAAAATTTTACCTATTTATTCGAAGAAAGTTATTTAAAATTTTAGATACAGATGATTATCGTCAATAAAAACCTCATTTATTAACCTTCCTCCTAAAGTTGGACGTTGTTAGTCCAACTAGAAGGTTCAAATCATTTACATGGGTATCACATCAACTTGATCCCTTGCTGACCAGCAGGGGTGACTTTAAAGATTTCAACTTCAAAACTAATATTTTTACCTGCAAGCGGATGATTAAAATCCACTTCGGTAATATCATCATTGACTGATGCCACAACACCAAATAATGATGCTTTGGCTTTATCTTCAAATTCAATCATATGACCGACGATAGGACGCTGTTCAAATTTAACTGTATCAAACTTTTGAACATTTTCAGGGTTCCACGGACCAAAAGCATCTTCTGGTGGCAAATGCACGGTACGACGGTCGCCTGCACGTAAACCAAATAAAGCCTTTTCAAAACCCGGTAATAAATTACCATCACCAATGGTTAAGCTGACTGGTTGTTCGCGACTACGCGTATTATCAATCTCGACGCCATTTTCCAGCGCTACAGAAAAATGTAACTCGACCTGAGCGCCTTCTTGAATACGAATTTCTTCATTTGGTTGAATAATTTCAGTCATGTTTCACTTCTGCACGTTGGATACGTTTCTTTTCAAGAAAAAAAGTATCAATTAACAAGAGGATGGTTCCTAGCGTAATGGCACTGTCGGCAATATTGAATGCAGGAAAATGGTGGTCTTTATAGTAGACATGAATAAAATCGACCACATAACCCAAGGTCATACGATCAATTAAATTGCCTAAAGCACCGCCTAGAATCAGAGCAATGGCCGCAGGCAAGATGATACTGTGTTTAGGCATACGCATCAGCCAAAACACAAAAATAATCGAGACAATACCTGCTAGCCCTGTAAATAAATAGTGCTGCCAACCGCCTGCATCCGAGAGAAAACTGAATGCTGCGCCATAGTTATGCAACAGCGTCCAGTTTAAAAATGGTAAGACAGGTACAGGATCGGCATAATTCAGATGAGTACTGGCGATCCATTTGGTCCATTGATCTAAAATGATGGCAAGGACAGCCAGTCCAAGCCAAATCAGATTATGTGGATAAAACTGGAATAAGCCTTGTTTTGTTTGGGTCTTAGGCATATTTTCTCACTTCGCCACGACCTGTGACGTTTACGATACAACGACCACATAAACCCGGATGATCAGTATGGGTATTCACATCTGGCAATACATGCCAGCAACGCACACATTTTTCACCTTCTGCTGCCGAAATTTGCACGCGTAAGCCATCCATCTCGGTTGCTTCACCTTGTTCAGCGAATGGATAGACATTGACTTGAGACGTAATGAGAACAAAACGTAATTCATCACCTAATTGGTTCAATACTGTTTGCAGTTCATCTTTGGCCCAAATCTCAACTTTGGCAGACAAATTACTTCCGACCAGCTTGGCATTACGTGCCGCTTCAATCTGCTTGTTGACTGCTGATTTAACCTGAATCAAGGTTTGCCAATCGGCTTCAGAAATCAGGTTTGCTGTGGATGCGACAGGCAAATCATACCATTCAGCCGTAAACACATATTGTTCGGTTTGCTCTGGGATCAATGGCCATGCTTCTTGTGCAGTAAAGCTCAAGATCGGTGCCATCCAGCGAGCAAAGGCTTGAACTAAGTGATACAGTGCAGTTTGTGCAGAATGACGCGCCTGTGAATCCGCTTTGGTGGTGTACTGACGATCTTTAATGATATCGAGATAAAAACCACCCAAGTCATTGATACAGAAATTGGTCAAAGCGCTACATACGATATGGAAGTTCATATCTTCATAGGCTTGTTGAATCGTTTTTTGAACCTCAACAGCACGTTGCAGGATGTATTGATCCAATGCAATCAGTTGATCAACTGGCAGGGCATCGGTTGATGGTTTAAAGCCATTGAGGTTGGCCAACAAGAAACGCAAGGTATTACGGATACGACGATAACCGTCTGATGCACGACTGAAAATTTCTTTACCCGCAGTCATTTCATAACGATAGTCGCTCGAAGCAATCCAGAAACGAAGACCATCGGCACCCATGTCTTTGATGATGTCTTGTGGCGTGATGATATTGCCCAAAGACTTCGACATTTTGCGACCTTTTTCATCGACCACGAAACCGTGTGTGAGTAGACCTTTATATGGCGCGCGTTCGTTGATGGCAATCGAAGTCAATAAAGATGACTGGAACCAGCCACGATGTTGATCTGACCCTTCTAAATACAAATCGGCAGGATCGGTGAGTTCTTCACGTTGACGTAATACGGCATAGTGGGTTGTACCTGAATCGAACCAGACATCGAGCGTATCACGTACCGCATTGTACTGTTCGGCATCTGCACCGATAAAGTCTTTGGCTTCACGATTGAACCAAGCATCAATGCCTTCTTTCTCAATCAACTCCGCTACTTCTTCGATCAGTTCAGCCGTACGTGGATGCAGTTCATGCGTATCTTTATGCACAAAGAACGGAATTGGAACACCCCAAGTTCGTTGACGTGAGATACACCAGTCTGGACGACCTTCGATCATCGACTCAATTCGGTTTTTACCCCAGTCAGGCACGAAGCTGATGTCATTTTCAATCGCATTTAAGGCACATTCACGTAAACCCTTGGCATCCATGCTGATAAACCATTGCGGTGTGGCACGGAAGATAATAGGGGTTTTATGACGCCAGCAATGTGGATAGCTGTGTACGATCGGTTGATGCGCCCATAAACGGCCCACAGCGCCTAATGCTTCAATAATTTGCGGATTGGCTTTATAAATATGTTCGCCTGAAAAAATGGGCGCAGTCGGTAAATACACGCCATTGCCACCGACAGGATTATCCACTTTCAGGTTATAGATCAGACCCACTTTATAGTCGTCTGCACCATGACCCGGCGCGGTATGTACAGCACCTGTACCACTGGTCGCAATGACGTGCTCACCTAAAATCACAGGCACTTGACGATCAGCCAACAGGGGATGCTGTAAGCTCAGATGTTCAAGCACCGCGCCTTTAAAATCTGCCAAAACAACCGGATTTTCTAGTTTATAACGGGCAATCGCAGATTCAACCAGATCTTTGGCTAAGATAAAGTTCTGAGTACCGCGGTCACTTTGTGCCTGTACCAATTGATAGTCAATTTCGGCATGTAATGCAACCGCTTGGTTGGCAGGTAATGTCCATGGCGTCGTCGTCCAGATCACGATATCGGTTGGTGCAGTGACTGCAACACCTACGCGCTGACCAAGATCATCCAGATCAACCACACCAAAACCGACATCAATTGCATCGGACTTTTTATCTTCATATTCAACTTCGGCTTCTGCCAGTGCTGAACCACAATCGATACACCAATTGACAGGTTTTAAGCCTGGCTCGATATGACCTGCTTTTTGAATTTCACCTAGAGCACGGACGATATCCGCTTCTTGTTTAAAATTCATGGTCAGGTACGGATCTTGCCAATCACCAAACACACCCATACGAATAAAGTCTTTGCGCTGTAAATCGACCTGACTCATGGCGTATTCACGGCAAGCTTTACGGAAAGTTGAAGCATCGACCTTTACACCAACCTTACCGACTTTTTCTTCGACTTTGAGTTCGATGGGTAAACCGTGACAGTCCCAACCCGGTACATAAGGCGCATCAAAACCATCCATGACACGGCTTTTAACAATAATGTCCTTTAAGACCTTATTGACTGCATGACCCAAGTGGATCTGACCGTTCGCGTAAGGAGGGCCATCATGTAAAACATATTTTTTCTTGCCAATACGCGCTGCACGAATCTTCTGATAAATGTTGTCGGCATACCACTCTTCTAACCATTTGACTTCGCGCACAGCCAGATTGGCTTTCATGGCAAATTCGGTGCCCGGCAGGTTGAGTGTGGCTTTATAATCCACGGCATTTTCAGGAGTTTGCTTATCGCTCATGCAAGTTGTCTTCCAGTTCGATCAGCGTTAAAGCTGACGTGTTTTAGCATCAAAAAAATTCAAGATTAAAAAGGGAATTGTGGGTGTTGCTCTCGAAATTCAAGCAAATCTTCCACATCTTGGTCAATTCCAGTTTTCAGCGCGTCCAGCGATGGATAGTTTCGTTCACCATGCAAAAAGTTTAGAAACGTCACTCGCATCAATAGGCCATACAGATTAGCAGAAACTTGCGGGAAATGTACTTCCAATCGCCATTCGGGATGTTCCTGTTGAATCGCAGGGCGTGTTCCGACATGACCTGCACCAAATAAACTGTCTGGATGATAGCCCGCAATGCCTATCTGTGTAGGATCATCACTTTGCACTTTATCGCGTAGAGACCTGCTTTCACAGACCACATCTACCCCATAAATACCGCTTAAACACGGCTTATGACGATTTAAACGCACATTAATGGTCGGGAAATTAATGGTTCGACCAATCTGATCGCCATATTGCACTCGACCTATAATGCTATAAGGACGACCCAACAGCTGTGCTGCCAGAGCCAAATCACCTTCGGCCAAAACCTGACGAATACGAGTAGAGCTGACCCGTTCTCCATGATATTCAATGGTGTCTAAATTGGTGACTTGAAAGCCATAATCACGTAAAAACGCGCTATTGCCCTGACGGTTTTTACCAAAGTGAAAATCATCGCCCAAAATCAGTTGCTGTGCATTGAGTTTAAAATGTAGTAAATCTGCAAATTCTTGCGCGCTTAGACCGCGAAATTGTTCATCAAATTTGGCAATAGCAATATAGTCCA
The DNA here is from genome assembly GCF_000581715.1 of Acinetobacter sp. 479375. Classification (NCBI taxonomy): domain Bacteria; kingdom Pseudomonadati; phylum Pseudomonadota; class Gammaproteobacteria; order Moraxellales; family Moraxellaceae; genus Acinetobacter; species Acinetobacter sp. 479375. Next base: position 13,208 of record NZ_JEZN01000002.1, read on the forward strand.
CGCCTAATTCAGTCAAATATTCGACTTTTTCTCGAAGCGAACTAATCCTTGGTGGCGCATCAAAGCCTTTAAAATATTCAAGGGGTTGGGGCTCAAAGACCATCACCAGCGTTTTTAAGCCGTTTGATTGTGCAATTTTTTTGAGTTGCGCGATCATCGCCTGATGCCCCAAATGGACACCGTCAAAGTTGCCAATCGTCACCGCAGTCGCAGGCAACTTAAAATTTGGCGATAAGGCATTCAGGCGGAGCAGTTTCATGGATGTCAATGAAGCTAATTTTTGAAAGTCCTCTATATTGCCATAAACTGAGGGCTTGGTGCTATTGTTGCGTTTTTATGCAGGCAAAAAGCACGATCTTTTTTCTTATTATCAATAATATTGATAATTAAATTAAAAATAAATCAATTTTTCTTATTTTAAACTTTGATTATGATGCTTCTATCAGACGATGAGATAAATTGGATGAATATTCTATTTGATCAAATGCAATTGAAGCAAAAATTGATTCGGGAATTTACCCCAAATTGGTTTGCGGTGGTCATGGGTACCGGTGTGGTCGCCTTGATTTTGGCGCATTTTCCTTTTGCATCCAGTTCATTTTATCGTCTTGGCATGATGTTATGGATATTCAATAGCGCATTGTTCATTGTTTTTAGTGTGCTGTATCTGGCGCGCTGGTTTTTTTACCCTGAAGAAGCCAAGCAGATTTTGAGTCATCCGACGATGAGTTTGTTTCTGGGTACGATTCCCATGGCATTGGCCACGGTTCTCAATGGTTTTTTGAGCTATGGCGTGCCTCTTTTCGGTGAATTGGCTGTGCTGATTGCGCTTAAACTTTGGTATCTGGATGTGCTATTGGCGATTTTGGTGGGATGGATTGTGCCATTTTGTATGTTTAGTCGTCAGCAACATACACTACCGAGCATGACCGCAATGTGGTTGCTTCCTATTGTCGCCGCAGAAGTTGCCGCAAGCTCTGGGGGCTTAATTTTGAATGTTGCGCCAGATTTACCCAATGCTGTCACCATCTTGTGGGGCAGTTACATCCTCTGGGGCACGTCTGTATTACCTGCTTTTTTAGTTTTGGCCATTTTGATATTGCGATTGGCTTTACATCAAATCCCCCCAAAAGAATTGGCGATTTCAAGCTGGTTATCGATTGGCCCGATTGGAACGGGAGCACTGGCAATGCTGTTACTTGGACAGGCTGCTCCACAGGTTTTGCAACAGCATAATTTACAACTGCTTGGGCCTTTTTTGCAGCATAGCGGTCTATTCATTGCTCTGGTGTTTGTGGGAGTCGGTATTTGGTGGTTAGGCATTGCGATTTTTGCAAGTTTGCATCATTTGCGACAGGGCATTCCATTTAATTTGGGCTGGTGGGGATTGACCTTTCCTTTAGGAGTGTTCATCTTGGCACTGCAACAATTGGCGTTACAATTACAATGGAGTAGTTTGACGGTGATTGTCCACGGTTTGATGATGTTGTTATTGGGTTTATGGGTGTTGGTCACTTTAAAAACCATTCGTGGGGCATATTCAGGACAATTATTTTTTTCTCCTTGCTTACAGATTTGGAAACAGCAGCAGGAAAATCATTAATTCTTTTTAGATAAAGTTGTATATGTAAAATTGATCAGCTTAAATGCGCTGTAATGAAACGGAGAGAATACAACATGAAAGTTGCGCTGATCATGGCAATTCCTGATGAATCCAAAGGTCTATTTGAGCAGGCGGGTATTCGTGTTCACTATAGCGGTATTGGCAAAATCAATGCCGCCTTTAGTGCATTTGACGTGATTCAAAAAACGGGCTGTGATGTGCTGTTGAATTTGGGGAGTGCAGGCAGTGCTACGTTTGATGCACATACATTGGTTGAAGTCAGTCAGGTGGTGCAACGTGATATGGACGTTTCTCCTTTGGGCTTTGCGATTGGAACTACGCCTTTGGATCAGGACTTTCCTGCTGCAATTGAACTTGAACCCTTTTTTTCAGAATTGCCAAAAGGCATTTGTGGTACAGGTGATTCTTTTGAAACCGGTGTACCCAAGCTCACCTGTGATCTGGTGGATATGGAAGCGTATGCGATCGCCAAGGTGTGTAAAAAACTAGGTGTTCGCTGTATTTCCGTTAAATACATTAGTGATGGTGCCAATGATACGGCGCATTTGGATTGGGAAGCCAATTTACTTTTGGGCGCACAGAAGTTACTGGCCTTATATCAGCGCCATTTCTAAAATAGTGAATTAGGTTTGAAGAAAAAGGCATAAATCTTGCTGGGTGATTGATAACTTAATTTGACCAAATGGTTTAAAATGAACTATCAGCTTTATCCTGCTTTCAATGCCAGTCAGGAATATGTGGTTTTTTCTTCGGGTCTGGGTGGACACGGCCAGTTTTGGCAGCCACAGATTGCTGCTTTTCAGCAAGCTTATAATGTTTTGATTTATGATCATGAAGGCTGTCATGCTGATAGTGCCTTATTGTCAGAAACTTATTCTTTTCAGGATTTAGCCGAGCAAATTAAAAATCTATTGCTACAACTGAATATTCACCAGTTCCATTTTGTTGGTCATGCGATAGGCGGATTTATTGGGCTGGAATTAACTCAGTTGCTTGCTACATCTGGATTAAACATGCAAAGCTTAACCGTGATTAATGGGTGGGCAGCGCTAGATCCACACACTTTAAAATCTTTCCAAACCCGATTGGCTTTACTCGAACATGCGGGAGTTGCGGCGTATATTGCTGCACAGGCTTTATTTTTATATCCGCCAAGCTGGATTTCTCAGTATCATCTTGAAATTGAGCAACAAGAACAAAAACAGCAAAAAGATTTTCCACCAATTCAAAATGTTATACGACGTATTTCAGCATTAATGCATTTTCAGATCACACCACAGCATTTGACTGAGCTTGCGCAAAGGCCCGTTCTTTTGATTGCAAATCAAGATGATATGTTGGTGCCATATCATCAAAGTTTAAAACTGTGGAAATTAGTAGCTCAAGCCGAACTCTATTTGATGGCAGATGGAGGGCACGCTTCAACGGTAACGCAAGCGGCTTTGGTCAATCAGCGGATTTTAAGATTTTTACAGCAGATTTGATCGATCTTTATCACCATTCAGATGGTAGTAAAATGCGCTGTGACGAGTCTCGTCAATTTTAATCTTCTAAAGCTGATTAACACCGATAAAGATCAAGCTGAAGGACGTGGCAATACGCCGTAAAGCATCATATGTACCGTATGCTCAATGGCACGTTGCTGCATACTACGATTACGCAGGGTTTTGCCTGTGACCATTTCCATTTGAATACTAAAGTCAGCATAATTTTGAGTGACCGCCCAGATGTTTAAAATCAATAATTCTGGATCAATGTCGGCAGAAATCTTGCCTTGTTCCTGCCATATTTGAATCACTTTGGCCTTGCGTTTAAACAGTTTTTTTAATGGCCCTTTTAAAATTTCCAAAATATGCGGTGCACCTTGAATAATCTCTAAAGCAAAAAGCTTAGAGGCTTTAGGTTGAGTCCGTGATACTTCTATTTTTTGAATCAAATAATGCGCCAGTGCTTCTGTCGGTTCGAGTTCAACTTCCAGTGTTTGTAAAGGTGCCAGCCATTTTTGTAAAACCGTGGTCAGCACTTCCACATAAAGCGCTTCTTTATTTTCATAATAATAGAAAATATTGGACTTATGCATATTTGCCAGTTGAGCAATTTCATCCAGACTTGCCCCGCTAAAACCGTAAGTTGAAAAGACATCCAGTGCAGCACTGAGCAACTGATTTCGTTTTTGCGTACTCTTTTTTTGTTCCATTGGCATAACTAGTCTAGACGGTTCAGAAGGATTGTAAGGTAAACCGCGCGATTTGTGCACAGCCTAAATTTATTTTTCTGCCCGAGAAGAAAAAATAAGTACTTCATCTTGCGGGAGTTGTTTGAAATTCCAGCATCTTTTTGTTCAAAAAGCAAACAAATTATATAAATTTTAGTCGAATGTCATGATGATGGTTTTGCTGTTTTTTTGCACGTTATTGACTCGCGTTTCACTCAAATAGTGCATTGTTGTGCGCCATAATTTTACTAAACGGTAAAAACAATTTGACCATATGTTTTATTCAAATGCTTATAAATTATGAATAAAACAAAGTTGGCATGGCATATGCATTAGAAAATAACAAGAAATGGCCATTCTTAAAAATTGAATCGATGAGTTTTAGCGATTGCTCAAGTCATCCATGCATTACATCTTCCCAAGAGGATTGACCAAATGAAAATAGGTGTTTTTTGTCCCATCGGAAACAATGGCTGGCTGCTTTCAGAAAATGCGCCACAATATATGCCCACTTTTGAACTCAACAAGCAAATTGTACAACGCGCTGAACATTATGGTTTCGATTTTGCCCTGTCCATGATCAAGTTGCGTGGATTTGGTGGAAAAACTGAATTTTGGGATCATAACCTCGAAACTTTTACCCTGATGGCAGGATTGGCTGCGGTTACCAGCAAAATTAAGATTTATGCAACTGCGGCAACATTGGTCATGCCGCCAGCGATTGTGGCTCGGATGGCTTCGACCATTGATTCAATCTCCAATGGACGCTTTGGTCTGAATGTCGTGACAGGTTGGCAAGCCCCTGAATATAGCCAAATGGGGATGTGGCCAGGCGATGAATATTTCGGTAAGCGTTATGAATACTTATCTGAGTACGTTCAAATTTTGAAAGAACTTTGGGCGACAGGGCAGTCGGATTTTAAGGGCGAACATTTTCAGATGGATGATTGCAGGGTGAGCCCGCAACCACAAAGTGAGATGAAAATTATCTGCGCAGGACAATCCGATACAGGGCTCGAATTTTCCGCCCAACATGCCGACTATAACTTTGTATTTGGTAAAGGATTGAATACACCAACGGCATACGCAGAAATTAATGATCGTTTAAAACATTTTACCGACCAAACAGGTCGTGATGTTCAGACCTATGTGTTGTTTATGGTGATTGCGGCAGAAAACGATGCAAAAGCAATGGCGAAATGGCAAAGCTATAACGACGGTGCCGATGTAGAGGCGATCAATTGGCTGATGAATCAGGGCGGCAAAGATACTAAATCAGGCACAGATACCAATATTCGTCAAATGGCATCCAGTGTTTCACCCGTCAATATCAACATGGGAACGCTAGTTGGTTCGTATGAGAAGGTCGCCGCCATGCTGGATGAAATTGCTGAAATTCAGGGGACAGAAGGCATCTTGCTGACTTTTGATGACTTTGTACAAGGCGTTGAAGACTTTGGCGAACGGATCCAACCGCTGATGAAATCGCGTCAGGAGGTGGTTGCTGAGTATCAACCCACTCAAACTTTGGAGAAAAGCGCATGAATACCGTGATTGCAGATTTTACCGAACGCGCAGGTACAGGTCGTGTGTTGAAAGCAGAACCTGAAGCGATCCAACTTGTGCCAGAACAGACCGCTCTCATCGTAATTGATATGCAAAATGCCTATAACTCGATCGGAGGTTATCTGGATCTGGCAGGTTTTGATGTGTCCAAAACCAAACCTGTGGTTGCCAATATTCAAAAAGCGATTACAGCAGCCCATGCTGCGGGCATTCAAGTGATTTACTTTAAAAATGGTTGGGATGATCAATATGTCGAAGCGGGCGGTGCAGGTTCGCCTAATTTTCATAAATCCAATGCGCTGAAAACCATGCGTAAGCAGCCTGAGCTACAGGGTAAATTACTGGCAAAGGGCGGTTGGGATTTTGAACTCATTGATGAGTTACAACCCACCGCACACGATATTGTGATTGAAAAACCACGATATAGCGGTTTCTTCAATACCGCACTGGATAGCATGTTACGCGCTCGCGGGATTCGCAATTTGGTGTTTGTCGGGATTGCCACCAATGTCTGTGTGGAATCGACTCTGCGCGATGGTTTCTTCCTCGAATATTTTGGGGTGGCTCTGGATGATGCCTGTTATCAAGCAGGTCCGCCAGAAATGCATACGGCCAGTATGTACAACATCAAAACCTTTTTTGGCTGGGTGTCAGATACGCAAAGTTTTGTCGACACATTTCAACATAACCCAGAGTTTGCCAAGACCGCTTAAGGGAGTATCGTCATGCCTAAACAGATTATTTTACCAGCAGGAACACCACCGCCTTTAGCACCGTATGTGCCTGCAACCAAAGCCGATAATATCGTATATGTCTCAGGCATTTTAGCGCTGGATGAAAACAACGATGTGGTGCATGTAGGCGATGCTGCTGCACAAACCCGGCATGTGCTGGAGACCATCAAGAGCATCTTGAGCAATGCAGGTGGCAGTTTAAAAGATGTCACCTTTAATCACATCTTTTTGCGTGACTGGGTCGATTATGCTGCGATCAATCAGGTTTATGCGGAATATTTTCCAGATGAACGTCCCGCCCGTTACTGCATTCAGGTGGGATTGGTCAAACCCGATGCGCTGGTTGAAATCGCCTCAGTGGCGCACGTTTAACTACACCAAAACCAATTTCTTATGCTGTTAAATAGCATACGTGAATCCTCATGACGTTGATGTTTTGAGGGGGAGATCAGCAATGACTGTATTAACACACACCACAAATCAGCTTAAAAGCTTGCTTGAAAAAATTACACCGTCTCATCGTTCTACGCATTTGCAGGTCGATCAACAGGCCTTTCGACAGGGGATGTCCAATCTGGGCGCTGCGGTTAATGTGATTACCACCGATGGTGTCGCTGGGAAATCAGGTTTTACGGCTTCCGCCGTGTGCAGTGTTACCGATAGCCCACCGACATTATTGGTGTGTTTAAACCGTTCTGCTTCTGTATTTGAAACTTTTCAGAAAAATCAGGTGCTCTGTGTCAATACGCTGGCGGCGCATCAGACCACCCTATCTAATCTTTTTGGTGGCAAAACACCAATGCCTGAACGCTTTGCTCAGGGAGAATGGCAAACATTGGTCACACAGGCGCCTGTTTTAGAAGATGCCTTGGTGTCGTTTGATTGTGAAGTGGTGCAGAGCCTATCCGTCGGTAGCCACGATGTTTTTTTCTGCGAGGTCAAGGCGATCCAGTATGGTCAGGGGCAAAACCCCCTAATGTATTTTAACCGCAACTATTGTGAACCCCATTATGTAGCTTAAATCTCATGTGAAATGAGGAGAAATAGCGATGTCGAGTCAAGAACCGTGGTTTGTCAAATTTAAACCTTATCAAGGCAATCTGGATCAAAATCCTGTTCAGATTGATGAATATCTTCCCGCAGGAAAAAGTGTTGTACTGGGTTTACAACATGCTTTTGCCATGTTTGGGGCAACCGTGCTGGCACCGTTATTGATGGGTTTTGATCCCAATCTGACGATTTTTATTACTGGTTTTGGCACCATTTTATTCTTTTTAATTACAGGTGGGCGTTTACCCAGCTATTTAGGTTCAAGTTTTGCGTTTATTGCAGCAGTTGCCGCGGCAACGGGCTACAACGGTATTGGAGCAAACCCAAATCTGGCTTTGGCTTTGGGAGGAACAGTTGTCTGCGGAATAATTTATGCGCTGATTGGTTTGGTGGTGATGCGTACAGGTACGGCATGGATTGAAAAATTGATGCCACCGATTGTCACAGGTGCCATCGTCATGATCATCGGATTAAATCTTGCTCCAGTGACGATTAAAGGCGTTTCTAGCAATGGTTTTGATACATGGATGGCGGTTCTCACTATTCTATGTATTAGCGCAGTAGCAGTATTCACCAAAGGCATGCTTCGACGTTTGCTATTACTGGTCGGGTTATGTGTGGCTTATTTTGCCTATTTTATCTTCGCCAATGTATTGGGATGGGGCAAACCCATTGATTTTACCCCCATTGCGCAAGCGGCTTGGTTTGGCTTACCGACCTTCCATACGCCCGTTTTTCAAGCCAATGCGATTTTGCTGATAGCCCCTGTTGCCTTGATTTTAGTAGCAGAAAATCTGGGGCACTTTAAGGCGGTTTCTGCCATGACTGGACGCAATCTTTCGCCGTATATGGGGCGTGGATTTTTTGCTGATGGCGTGTGTACCACCATGTCTGCCTCAATTGGCGGGACAGGGATGACCACCTATGCTGAAAATATTGGCGTGATGGCGGTAACCAAAGTTTATTCGACGACCGTATTCGTTGTTGCGGGAATATTTGCCATTTTACTGGGTCTTTCACCTAAATTTGGTGCCGTGATTCATACCATTCCGGTTGCTTTACTGGGCGGCGCTTCGATCGTGGTCTTTGGGTTTGATTACCGTGGCAGGGGCTAAAATCTGGATTGATAATCGGGTTGATTTTAGTCAAAACAGTACCCTGATTATTGCCGCAGTGAGTTTGATCATGGGGGCAGGAAATTTCAGTTTACATATCGGTTCGTTTGATCTGGGCGGGATTGGAACTGCGACGCTGGCTGCGATTGTACTGAATTTATTACTGAATCGAAATCAAAAGACTTTAAACCAGACAGACACTTCAGCACATGATGATCAAAATATTCAACCGCTTAGCCCGCGGTCTTAAGGAGTAAATCTGCTGATGCGTATCGGATTTATAGGTCTAGGCGCGATGGGATGGCATATGGCGGGGCATTTAACTCAGCTCGATGCCACGGTCATGGTATGGAATCGAACTCAACGTAAAGCAGAGGCACATGCAGCCCAATTTGCAACAGTTGCAGTTGATCTGGATGTGTTAGTACAGGCCGATTTTATTTTTTCCTCCCTTCCAACAAGTGCAGAGGTGGAAGCGATGATTGCTGCACATCCACCTCAATCTGGCAGTATCTGGATAGATTGTACCAGTGGTGTTCCTTGCTCGGCACAACACTTGAGCCATTCGTTAAAACAGCGGAATATCGAGTTTTTGGATGCGCCAGTTTCAGGACAAACCATTGGTGCAGAACAGGGAACATTGACTGTAATGATTGGGGGTGATGCCACTGCTTTTGAACGAGCCAAAGCTGTGATTCAGGCCTTTGCGGGAAAGATTGAACATGTCGGAGAAAGTGGAGCTGGCTTTGCGGTCAAGGCGATTAATAATAGCTTGATGGCTGCTAATCTTTGGGCATTAAGTGAGGGGTTGTCGGTACTCAAGGCGCGTGGGGTCAATTTAGAAGCTGCTTTGGCATGTATTAATCACTCCAGTGGTAAAAGTACCATGTCTGAGACGGTGATGCCGCAAAAAATCATGAGTCGGCGCTTTAATAAAACGTTTGCGCTGCATTTATTGCAAAAAGATATCGGAATCGCGCTTGATCTGATCGCAGAGACTCAGCAGCAGGGACGTTTATTATATGCTGTACAACAGTTGTATGCTCAAACCGATCGACAAACAGCAGAGCACGTCGATTTTTCAGCGGCTATTCAAGTGCTTGAGCAATCTCATCAAGTATTGTTGAATTAAATAGGTAAATTCTTGAATGAATAAAAGCCGCAGATTGCGGCTTTATTTATGTGGCCAAAACAGCCTCTAATACACGTTGTTCTAATTCTGCAAATTCAGCCCCTTTTTTGCGTGGTCGAGGTAGATTGACCTCAAAACTATGCGCAATATGACCTTTATCCAGCAAAATAATTTTGTCCGCGAGTTGGACTGCTTCACTGACATCATGTGTGACCAAAATGGCGGTAAAACCTTGTTCTTTCCACAAGCGCTCAATCAGATTTTGCATTTCCAGACGGGTCAAAGCATCCAGTGCGCCTAAAGGTTCATCTAAAAGCAGGATACGTGGTGAATGCGATAAAGCCCGAGCCAGCGCTGTACGTTGGCGTTGACCTCCCGATAGCTGTGATGGCCATTGATCTGCTTTGTCTTTGAGTCCGACTTTTTCCAAGAGTTGTTCAGCAATATCACGTTTATCTTTGGCTAATCCTAGCTGTACATTCTGTAAAATACTTTTCCAGGGCAAAAGACGTGGATCCTGAAACATCACCCGAATATCATCACTGGTAATGCCTTCACGAAAATTTCGTGCAGATTTAAACTTAATCTCGCCATAACTGGGTTGTTCCAAATCTGCAATTAAGCGCAGCAGCGTACTTTTGCCACAGCCACTTCGACCTACAATCGCAACAAACTCACCCGGTCGAATATGCAGATCAAGATCTTCTAGAACCTTCACCTGCCCATAAAATTTATGCAGCTGTTCAATACTGATTTCGGCACCTATCGGTGCATCTTCAACCTGAACAGACGTTTCAAGAGGTCGGTTCGCTGGTTTATCTGGATATAACGGTAAATTTAAATTGGTCATGATCAAAGCCCTCGAAATTTATGGTTGATAGCCTGCATGCCAGCGCAAGAAATAGCGCTCAAGCCCCTGTGCCAGAACATCAGCAAGTTTGCCCAATAAGGCGTAAAGTAAAATCCCGACCAGCACCACATCGGTCTGTAAAAATTCACGTGCATTCATAGTCATATAACCAATACCAGACTGTGCCGAAATCGTTTCTGCCACAATCAACAGTACCCACACCAGACCCAGTGCAAAGCGTAATCCGACCAGAATGGACGGCATCGCACCCGGTAAAATGATGTCTTTATACAGTTGCCAGCGGGTCAAACCATAGCTTTTTCCCATTTCGATCAATTGTGGATCAACTGAACGAATACCATGATAGGTATTGATATACATTGGGAAAAAAACACCGACTGCGACCAGAAATAATTTGGCAGATTCATCGATGCCAAACCACAGGATCACCAAAGGAATTAGCGCCAATGCAGGAATATTACGAATCATCTGTAAGGTCGTGTCGAGTAGCGTCGAGGCGGTTTTGGATGAGCCATTCAGTAATCCTAACAGCAGTCCTAATCCGCCCCCAATTAACAGACCGAGCAGTGCTCGACCTGCACTGACTTTGACATGATGCCAAAGTTCACCACTGACCAGCAGATGCCAGAATGCACTAATCACCGCCGTTGGCGCAGGTAAGACGCGGCTTTGCAGGATTCCTGTGCTGGACGCGAGTTGCCAGATCAGGATCAATGCGATTGGAAACAGCCACGGTAAGCTGCGTTTAAAAATCGCTATTGTTCCACGTGAAACAATAGAGGAGGCTGTATTGAAACTCATACAGGCTCCTTGACCACTTTTTCTTTCTTGGTCTGATCAGGTGCATAGTTATTGGCAATAATTTCACCGAAAGGTCCTGTAAGGTTCGGTTGCGCCAGTTTTTCACGGGTTTTGAGTGGAAGTAGTGGAAACACCAGTTCAGCAAAACGAATCGATTCTTCCAGATGAGGGTAACCAGAGAAGATAAAGGTGTCGATCCCTAAGTCGGCATATTCCTGAATGCGCGCAGCAACCGTTTCTGGATCACCCACCAGCGCGGTACCTGCTCCACCACGAACCAGTCCAATGCCTGCCCATAAGTTTGGCGAAACTTCAAGTTTGTCACGTTGACCACCGTGTAGAGCCGCCATGCGTTGCTGACCAACCGAATCCATTTGTGCAAATTTCTTTTGTGCTGCGGCAATGGTGTCATCATCCAGATATTGAATCAGTTCGTTGGCTGCTGCCCAAGCCTGTTCATTGGTTTCACGCACAATCACATGCAAACGGATCCCATAGTTCAGAGTGCGTCCTTTTGCAGCAGCTTTTGCTTTCATACCTTCAACTTTCTCTTTAACCGCCGCAGGAGGTTCACCCCAAGTCAAATAGGTATCGACTTGTTCAGCCGCCAGTTCTGAAGCAGCATCGGATGAACCACCAAACCATAAGGGTGGATAAGGTTTTTGAATCGGTGGATAGAGCAGTTTGGCTTCATCGACGCTCAAACGATCACCATGAAAGGTAAATGCTTCGCCTGTATGTGAGCGCGTCAGGATTTCACGCCAGATTTTAACGTATTCACTGGCGGTCTGATAACGGGTTGAATGGTCTTCATACAAGCCATCACCTTTAAGTTCTTGTTCATCACCGCCTGTCACCAGATTGAGCAATACGCGACCGCCAGATAAACGATCAAAGGTGGCGGCCATACGGGCTGCCAGTGCAGGGGTGGTAATCCCCGGACGTAGCGCCACCAGAAATTTCAAATGCTTGGTTGCATCAATCAGGCTGGCCGCAGTAATCCAAGGATCTTCACATGAACGTCCCGTTGGAATCAAAACACCGCTATAACCCAGATTATCCACCGCCACCGCAATTTGTTTCATATACGCATGATCCACCTGACGCGCACCTTTGCTGGTTCCTAAATAGCGACTGTCACCGTGAGTGGGAATAAACCAGAAAATATTCATATTAACCTTCCTTTAAATGCGTTTTCATCAAATTGCGTGAGTGTTAAGAAACTCAGTATTCATTAACTTAAAAATTAAGAAGCCTTGGGTGATTTGGCTGTCCAGATGGTTTGACTCACCTGAATACTTTTAGGAATCAGTTGAACTTGCAGAAATAGATCGGCAATATTCTGTTGGGCTTGGGTGACTTCAGGCGTCACAGGTTGTACAGGTGATGGCTTAAGTCGCTTGTCTAGTACTGCTTTGGCGACTTGGGTATCCAGTCCAGTGCTTTGTGCATAAATACTTAAACCTTCATCTTGATGTTTCACAAACCATTGATCTGCTTGGTTTAAGCCAGTTAATACTTTTTGCGCAGCATCAGGATGCTGTTGGATAAATTTTGGATTACCAATATAGAAAGAATAGGTAGTTGGGAAAGCTGTGCCATCGATCAGCGATTTAGCATGACCTTTAAGCTCAGTGGTACTTAAGTACGGTTCCCAGATTGACCAAGCATCGATGGCACCTTTGTCAAAGGCGGCACGGGCATCGGCAGGGGGGAGCCAGACGGGTTGAATGTCCTGCCAGCTTAAACCTGCTTTTTGTAGCACCTTGGCAAGCAATTCATGCGCACTTGAACCCTTTTGTACCGCGATACGTTTTCCTTTAAGGTCTTGAATCGATTTGATTGTGCTATTGGCTGGAATCAGCAAGGCTTGAGAATTGGCAGGGACCACTTCATAACCGACATAGCTCAGATCTTTATCAGCGGCTTGCGCAAAGATGGGCGGTGTATTGCCGACTGCACCAAAATCTACGGCACCTACAGCCAACGCTTCAAGCATTTGTGGGCCAGCTGGAAATTCACGCCATTCAATTTTGGCATTTGGAAATTCCTGCTCAAATATTTTTTGCTGTTTAGCAATCAAAAAATTCAGTGAAGATTTTTGAAAACCGATGGTTAAGGTTTTCACTGGCGCGGTCTGGGTTGTGCCTGCCTCTTTTTGTGCTTGCGCATGAGATTCGGTTTTCTGGCAAGCACTGAGCCCCAATCCAAGACTTATAGCGCCAATCGCACTCCACTGTTTTAAGCTAATCATCAGTTATTATCCTATTGGTTTTATTTATTTAATTTCGCCAGTTAAGATGGCATCTTGAATTTTTAATGGCTGTGGAATTAACTTTTGTTGATAAAAAGCATCGGCCACTTGTTGCTGTTCGTTAATCACTTGTGGCGACAATGGCGTCACGCCAAAGCCCATGCGGGAAATTGAGGTTTTTAGAATATTGAAATCCAGTGCAGTCGGTTTTTCTAGGAGTTTGGCAGCATCATCCTGATGAGTCTTAACCCATTCCGTACTTTGATTCAGTTCATTGACCAATGTTTTCAACACATCTGGGTGGTTCTGGGCAAATTTACGATCTGCCAGATAAAATTGATGGTTGCTGACCAGATTTTGTCCAGTGGCAAGGACACGTGCACCAATTTGTTGTTCTGCCGCAGCAAAGAATGGATCCCAGATCACCCATGCATCGACGGCACCTTTTTCAAAGGCAGCACGGGCATCGGCAGGCGGTAAGTACACCACTTGGATGTCATTCAGGCTTAGTTGGTTCTTTTCTAGGACTCTAAGTAATAGATAATGCACATTGGAGCCTTTATTGAAGGCGATGCGTTTACCTTTTAAGTCCTGAACGGATTGAATTGTAGAATTTTTAGGCACAATCAGCGCTTCAGCATTGGGTGCAGCAGGCTGATTGGCGACATAGACCAAATTCGAATTGGCTGCTTGAGCAAAAATAGGAGGCGCTTCACCTGCCTCGCCAAACACCACACTTCCGACATTTAAACCTTCCAGAAGCTGTGGACCCGCAGGAAATTCCACCCACTTGACCGTAATCCCCTGATCTTTTAACGCTTTATCTAGTACGCCACGCTCTTTGACTATCGGCAATAAACCATATTTTTGAAAACCGATATTTAAGGTGGTGAGATCCTGAGCTTCTTTTTTGGCACAGCCACTGAGCATCATGATTCCTGCGATACTCGCCGTCATCACTGAAAATTTGAACCACGAAGAAGAAAGGATGCGTGTCATGAGGTGTATTGCCCTAAATCTAAAAGTAAGCTTTGAGGGCACACCTTAAAACCATTTCTATTGCATAAAAAATAAGTTTTTTGACATTAGTTATGAAAAAAATGGATAAATAAAAAAGTGCTAAGGATATGCAAAAAGGAATATTTAAAAGAAATAGCAAAGATCAAAACATATCTATTAAATATTTGATCTTAAATATTTTATTGAATAAGAATAAGTTTATGAAAATAATTAATAATCTTGTTAAAGCGCAACAGAAGTTTTATGACTAAGCTTAGTTAGAATAAAGATATACACCGTTATGCTAAAGCCAGCCCATTATGCTCAATGGACTGGCCGCTCAAAAAAAGAACATCAGGATTTACATCAACATTTTTTTAAATACCAATGAATTTCGTTGATAGTTATACAACTCTTGCCGTGCATTGGGGAGATCGTCGACACTGGCAGTCTGAAAACCTTGTTCCAAGAACCAGTGCGCGGTGCGCGTGGTGAGTACAAATAATTGTAAGATGCCGTTTTGTCGGGCTTTTTCTTCTAAGAAATGTAGGATTTGACTGCCACGGTTCGACTTGCGATAAGCAGGATCCACTGCGACACAGGCGATTTCAGCAGAACGGATTTCATTTTTTGCTGTTGGAATTGGATAGAGCGCAGCACAGGCTAGAATCATGCCATCGCGTTCGATCACGGCAAATTGTCCAATTTCACTTTCTAATCGTTCGCGGGAGCGATAGACCAAAATACCATCTTGTTCCAGTGGACGTAGTAGATTGATCAGTCCACCAACATCCTGAATGGTTGCCATACGGACTTCTTCATAATGTGCATCGGTAATCATGGTGCCGATACCATCACGAGTAAATAACTCCTCAATTAAAGCACCATCGTAGGCATAAGAAATCAAATGCACCCGATGTACGCCTGACAGTGAGGCGCGCTGCGCTCCCTGTAAATGCAAGGCCATTTCATCATCATCTTTCTGAAATTGCTCAATATAATGGTCTAACTGATGTGAATTGAGTTCCCGTAATACTTTGCCCTGATCATCCAGTAAGCCTTGTTTATTGCCCAAAAAAATCAGTTTGTCCGCTTGTAGGGCGATTGCAGTTTTGGTGGCAACTTCTTCTGCCAACAGGTTAAAGACTTCGCCTGTGGTGGAATAGCCTGTTGGCCCCAGCACCACAATATTATGATTATCTAGGTGCCGTTGAATCGCGTCGGTATCGATACTGCGAACTTCTCCAGTCAACTGAAAATCCACACCATCACGAATTCCATAAGGTTTAGCGGTGACAAAGTTGCCAGAAACAGCATCAATACGCGCACCAAACATGGGTGAGTTAGCCAGTCCCATCGATAACAGGGCTTCAATTTCCAGTCGGATAGAACCCACAGCATTCATGACACAACTTAATGATTCACGCGTGGTGACGCGACGATGCAGGTGAATCGGGGTTTGAATCTGTTTTTCTTGCAGATTTTGATTAATTTGTGGACGTGCGCCATGGACTAAAATTAGTCGGATACCCAACGAATGCAATAACGCAATATCATGAATAATATGTTGAAAATTAGGGTGTTGAACGGCTTCACCGCCGAACATTAAAATGAAAGTTTTATTTCGATGTGCATTGATATACGGTGCTGAGTGACGAAACCAACGCACATAATCTTGCGTGGTGCTAGAAGTAGACTCAGTCTCGTGTAATTGCATAATCGACTCAAAAATAGAGAAACATAGATTGATTTTAAACAAAATTCGTTAAAGGGGAATGCCTGATGCAAAAAAACACCCTAATCATCATCAGGGTGTTTTAAAAAAGCTTAGACGTGATCAAAGCATTTTTAGAATTTTATGATCATGTTGAGAGACGAGAACATAGTGTCCATTCAACTGATACCATTGCTGACCACGTTTGGGCTGTGCCAAGTGTTTGTGGCTACGGTAATCAACCTGATAACGCGATGACTGATACTGACGTGGTAGGGTATGACCAATCCGCCAGTCACGGCTCGGATCCAGCTTTTTATCCATTTCATGTTTGGGTTGATGAAGTTCTGCCTGATTTTGATGGACATAATGTTTTGAATGCGGATCTTGTGGAGCGGCCATGGCGCTGGTTGCCAGTAATCCACTCATGCTCAAAACCATTGTACTGATCCATTTATTCATCTGCATAATGTACCTCTATCATGTTTCAACTTATCTTTGATGGTTTTAACTTAACGTCAAATTTGAGAGAAAACGTGAAGAGTGCATAGCAAATTGTGAAAGATCGGGACGGATTAAGAAGAGCATGTGAACATAGGGTTAAAAAAAGCCCAGATTTGGAATCTGGGCTAGAAAAAGTAATATTTTTAATAAAATTAAATCGTTTAGAAACCTACAATCCGAATAATATCATTGGTATCTGAGTTGACTAAGATATAGTCATTGTTGATTTTATACCATTGCTGATTTCGGTCAGGTTTCGGCAGATTATGATCCCGATATTCAACTTTATAGCCATTGCTGCGATAGTGTTGAGGCATGACATAGCCTGCTTGCCAGCGATGCTGTTTTAAGCGTTGTACGCCACGTTCTTCACGCATACGGCGTTGTTCTGAGCGCATCTGTTCATTGTCATCATTATGATTGCGATCATAACCACGCTCTTTACGTGCCTGAGGAAAATCATGGCTATTATCGCGATCAAAATACGGTCCAGCCACTGCAACCGTACTCATTAGTGCAGTCAAAGATAATGCCAGAACTGTCAAAATCTTTTTCATCATGCTTCCTCGGTGACGTACTTCTTTTTCATGGTTTTAATGTACAAAAAAAATGCAGAGAAACTGTGAAGATTGCGCAATAATTCAATTAAAAATATGAAGATAAGACTGATCTTTTTGCCTAGGCATTTTGCACTGTTTTAATTTGTTTTGTCCAGTCGGATAAGTCTTAAGTCTGAGGGATTTGAAGCTTAATACATCTATAAATAGCAGATATAGCAATAACAGAGCTTGGGTAATTTATTTCAAAGCAAATTTTCCATACGTTTCACATCCTTAGCGAAGTGAAACGGGTTTAATGCCATTGTTCAGAAAAACGCTGCAAGGAATCTAGCATGACGATGATGTCTGTTGCCTGTTGAGCATCATCTAGTGCAATCACAAGGGTTTCTGAAAGTTGTAAATGACGAATCGATTGAATAATTTGTTTCTTATGAATGGAATCCCGCATGACTGTTCTCCTTAAGGATCAATGAAAATATGAAGGCAGTTTAAATGGGGTTGTATAATTTGTAAAAACGAATAATTTTCTTATTTTAATTTAAAAATACGATTATTGTGTTAGAAAAAAGCATCCCGAAGAATGCTGATCTTTTTCTTTAAGAGTAGGTTCAGTCTTGCGCATCGATACTTTGACCATCCAGATGCAAACTATCATCACCCATCAGATATAAATAGGCCGGCATAATCGATTCTGGAGTAGGTAAGCTTAATGGATCTTCATCAGGATAGGCTTTTGCACGCATGGCGGTGCGGGTTGCACCCGGATTAATACAATTAAAACGAATATTGGGATGGATATGCTCTGCGGCAAAAATTTTACTGACCGCTTCGATGGCGACTTTGGAAACAGAATACGCCCCCCAAAGCGCTCGTGCTTCACGTCCGACACCAGAACTGGTAAATACCACCGAAGCATGTTCTGACTTTTGTAAAAGGGGTAATAAAGCCTGAGTCAGCATAAAGGGCGCACGTACATTGACGGCCATGACATCATCCCAGATTTGGGGTGAATAATCGGCTAGAGGAACACGTTCACCTAACATTCCTGCATTATGCAAGATTCCATCCAAACGACCAAATTGCGATTCAAGGGTATTCACCAACAATTCATAATCACGCACCGATGCGCTGGAAAGTTGTAGCGGTAAAATCGCAGGTTGCGGTGCGCCTAGACTTTCGATTTCATCATAAATCACTTCAAGTTTATTCAGGGTTCGACCATGTAATACCACAGTTGCGCCATGTAGCGCATAGCTCATGGCAGCAGCACGACCAATGCCATCACCCGCACCAGTAATTAAAATAATACGGTCTTTTAATAAATCGGTACGAGGCTGATATTCTGAATATTTCATGGTGAACCTCCCTAAAATTTGATTCAAATTATAATGATACTGCTCACATGCTAACGGGTTTTTGTGAACTTAACTGTAGTAATTGGCGTAACATGCAGTGTAATTCAGTAACATCCTGCACGATGGCATCGGCTTGCCAAGCGTCCAGATCATCCTGATATTCCAGCGGCAAATACCCATAGGCGGCCAAAATCGTATACATCTTGGCAGCGCGACCTGCATCGATATCACGTGGATGATCGCCCACATAAACGATGTGTTCGCTAGGCAAATTTAACTGTCTGGCAGCCAGATACATCGGCTCAGGGTCGGGCTTGGTCTTGCTGACATCTTCAGGACACACCAGTACACTGCATCGTTCAGTTAAATTCAGTTCAGCCAGTAACAACTCACTTAAGCCACGCGGTTTATTGGTGACAATGCCCCATGGAATTTGATGTGCCTCTAGTTCTTCAAGTAATGGATACATGCCTGAAAATAAATCGGTATCCACCACAATTTGCTGGGCATACATATCCAAAAAACGCTGACGATGCTGTAAAAATACAGGGTCATCTAGTTCTAACTCTGGATAGACCAATTTCACCATCGCACGTGCGCCTTCAGATACCTGAGTACGAATCAGATCAGCCTCAACGACTGGGCGTTGTTCTTCACGGCACATGGCCTGAATAATCCGAATAAAATCAGCAGCGGTATCGATTAAGGTACCATCCAGATCAAACAGAACGGCTTTCATGTCTGCACTCATACTGCGACAGCCTTGACGGTATGTACCATATAGTTGACATCCACATTCGGTGCAAGCCAATAATGTTTGGTCAATGGATTGTAATGTAAGCCCGTCATTTCTTTTAAGGTCAGACCTGCTTCACGGATATCCTGTGCCATTTCTGAGGGACGGATAAATTTGTGATAGTCATGCGTGCCTTTTGGCAATAAGCGTAAAACGTATTCGGCCCCAAGAATGGCAAACAAATACGATTTTGGATTACGGTTAATGGTTGAAAAAAACACATGACCGCCGGGTTTGACCAAAGTCTGACAAGCCTTAACGATAGAGGCTGGATCAGGCACGTGCTCCATCATTTCCATACACGTTACCACATCGTATTGTCCTGCTTGCTCCAGAGCCAATTGTTCAACAGGAATTTGACGATATTCGATATTCTTAACATTGTCCTGCTGTGCGTGTAAACGCGCGACGTTCAGCGGCGCTTCACCCATATCAATCCCCAACACATTTGCGCCGCGACGTGCCATGCTTTCGGCTAAAATCCCGCCGCCACAACCGACATCCAACACTTTCTTGCCTGCAATGCCGCCTGCGTGTTCATCTATCCAGTTTAAACGCAATGGATTAATCTGATGTAGCGGACGAAATTCGGAATGCTGATCCCACCATTTGGCTGCGAGTGCTTCAAATTTTGCGATTTCTTGTGGATCAACATTCAGTTGCGACATGGTGTCACCTCTTTTATAAGTGTTTTCATCAATCGTTAAGTTTGGTTTACTAGTGTTAGTGTAACCAGAAATCGGAAAAAAGCGACCAGCTTGCTAAAAGATATGCTAAAAATCTTCACACAAGCAAAACGAATTTAGCATATTTGTTTTATATTTAGAGCATAAACTTAACACAATGATTTAGAGGAAAAAACAGCGAATGAAAAAGTTTGTATTTGGTGGTCTGTGTGCCGCGATGATGGCAATTTCTGGCACAGCTATGGCGGCTGATTTTGTAGCAGGAAAGGATTATACGGTTGTTGCCAATCCTGGCAAGGTAGCGGTACCCGGGAAAATCGAAGTGCGTGAGTTTTTTTGGTACGGTTGCCCGCACTGCTTCAAGCTTGAACCTTATATGCAAACTTGGTTAAAACAGATTCCAAAAGATGTAAACTTTTTGCGTACACCTGCTGCTATGAATAAGGTTTGGGAACAAGGCGCGCGTGCGTATTATGTTTCTGAAGCGCTTGGCGTGCGTAAAAAGACCCATTTGCCATTGTTCCATGCGATTCATGACCAAGGGCAGCAAATTTTTGATCAGGCATCTTTAGCGAAGTTCTACGCAGGTTATGGCGTTCCAGAGCAGAAATTTAATAGCATGTTTAACTCATTCCCAATTACCGCAAAAATTGCAGAATCCAATAAATTGGCACAGCAATATCAGCTCACAGGCGTTCCTGCGGTGGTGGTGAATGGTAAATACGTGGTTCAGGGTGAAGATGGTAAAGTGACTCAAGTTATTAACTATCTAATTGAAAAAGAACGTAAAGGCAAATAAGCCTTAATGTCATAAAAGCCCCTCTATTGTTTAGATAAAGGGGCTTTATTTTTATTTATCTTTTTATTTGTTGAGTTCATCGAGTTTAATTTCTAGTTCAAAAGCATCCAGATTGATGGATTGCGTTGGTAGAGAAAGTGCCTGATTGACATACAGATTAATCAATTTTTGCCGTGAACCAATCGAACGTTGATAATAACTTGAATTGAGCAGTAACGCCGCGCCATAGGTCAATGACCAGATATAAGACAGATAATCGCGAATCGACATATCGTAATTGACTGATTTTAAATAGGCTTCAGTAATGTCTTTAATCGCCAAAATGCGTTCCTGACGAATGTCATACAGTTCTTTAAATAAATGATTAAGTTTGGACTCGCTCATGGTTAGATTTTCTTCGAGCTGATGCAGCAAAATAGTTCGCGCTGGCGCAAGCAAGTGATGCAGCATATAAATTGGGGCATATTCCTTAAAATTATTATTGTGCTTTTGCGAGATTTCTAAGAGTTTTTTCTCATTTTCAATGACCAGTTCCAGTAACAGCTCATTTTTACTTTTAAAATGTTTATACAGCGTCCCTTTGGCAATATCCAGTTCAGCGACGAGTTCATCCAGCGTGATTTCCTGATTGTTTTCCAACAATAGTTTTTCTGCAACGCTTAAGATACGTTCCTTGCGAATTAAAAATTGTTGATGGCGATCTGGATTCATAACCCTTCCTATTACAGCAGTACATACACGCATGTACTGACATTAAGCCAAATTGGTAAATTCGCCAAGCTGATTGCAGGAATTTACTGATATTTTTGCTATCAAATGGTGTTTGGCATTGGCCTTATTCCCAGTTGGCAATACCACGGAAAATCAAACGAACTTGTGTAGAAGCATTTTCGATAAAAGCCTGTTGCTGCTGGTGTAGCGCTTCGCCTTCGTATTGTCGCGGTAGACTGAGCCACGTCATGGCCCATGTAAATGACATATTAATCAAAATCGTAGAAAGCACTTTAAGATCCTGATTGTCCTGAATATGCTCAAAGGTCGGCAATTTACGCAGGTCTGTGGTCAAGGCTTCGGTCAAATCTTCAATTTCACGGGCAATCGCATAGCGAACAGTAGCAGATCCACCCCAAC
The DNA here is from genome assembly GCF_000581715.1 of Acinetobacter sp. 479375. NCBI lineage: Bacteria > Pseudomonadati > Pseudomonadota > Gammaproteobacteria > Moraxellales > Moraxellaceae > Acinetobacter > Acinetobacter sp. 479375. Next base: position 35,114 of record NZ_JEZN01000002.1, read on the forward strand.
GTTCAGCAATCATAAATTGCCATTCCAGTGGACTGTGATTGACTGCCTGCACAAATAATTCGATGCTGCTTAAAGGGTTGGCTTTGGCTTGATGTAAATAACTTTGTCCGAGTTGATGAATCAGATTTTTAATATGCAGCGCCACTTGATCAACCAATTCCTGACCTAGCGCATCCATGTCCTGAAAATGTCGATAAAACGCGGTAGGAACTAAACCGACCTCACGCGCGACTTCACGCAAACTAATACTGCTAAATGAACGTCCAGCAGTACTCAGTTGCAATGCTGCATCAAGTAATGCTTGGCGACTTTGTTGTTTACGTTCATCCCGTATCGACATGCAACTGACCTATGTTAAACCAGCCATGAGTCTACCAAAAACTGTCCTGCTTTCAAAAAAATAAATCAATCAATAAAAAATCAGTGAACACCTGTTGACTGAATTAAAAAAAAAGAATAATGTGTACACATGTTCACTGAAAGAACATTTGTTCACTCATATAAATAGCCAGATACAAACGAGGAACGTATGAACATTGCAGCCAATTATCAGCCTCAATGGATTCGCGAAGATTTTGTCGATTTCATATTGGAAAAAGTTAACCCAATGTGGACTTGGAAAAAAGTCAAAGCTCAGGTAACTTCAGTGACCGCGATCACGCCTGAACTTTATCAAATTTGTTTACAACCCAATAGCAACTTTGCCGCACACAATTTTAAGACAGGTCAAAGTGTTCTGGTAACGGTGGTAGTGGCAGGCGTACGTTATCAGCGTAGTTATTCTGTGATGCAGATCGATGCTCAGGGCAATCTGTATTTGGGCGTTAAAGTTCAAGGTGTCGTTTCACGCGCTATGAGCCAATTACACGCGGGTGATGTGATTGAGATTTCTCAAACTCAGGGTGAGTTTTGTTTGCATCAGGATCAAAGCGCTGCGCTACTGATTGCATCAGGCAGTGGCATTACCGCGATTTATTCCTTATTACAGCAAGCGATTAAACAACAATTACCGCAAATTGATGTGATTTACTTTAGTCGTGATGCGGCGTTTCATCAAGAATTACAAAGTTTAGCTGATCATCATCCATCAATTCATTATCACCACATTGATACCACTCAGCAAAAACAGCATTTAACTGTAGATTTGTTAAATAAGCTAATTGGCGATTTAGAGCAAAAGCACACGTATTTGTGTGGTGCATCGAACATGATGCAAGCAGCCAAAACGATTTTTGCAGAGTTAAATCTGAGTGATCGTTTGCATATGGAGTATTTCCAGCCTGTAGTCGATGAAACGCTTGAAGCGCAACCCGTCACTTTTTTGCGCTCGCAGCAAGCATTTGAAGCCAATACCAATTTACTGGAAAGTGCTGAACAAGCGGGTTTACGTCCAGCACATGGTTGCCGTATGGGAATCTGTAATACCTGTACCTGTACCAAAATCAGTGGTTCCACCAAAAATATTCTGACGGGTGAAATTGATCATGGCAATAACACCCAAATTAAACTGTGCGTCAGTCAGGCGATTAGTCCTGTCACGATCAATCTTTAACAATCGTCAGTCCATTTGAATAGATTCGGAGAAAAATAATGAATATGTCCGTAAAATTTCCATTAAACAGTAAATCTAACTACTTAACCCCAGAACAGGTTGAGGAATTTGGTCGCCGTGTCGAAGAGATTCGCCGTGAAGTCATGGATAATCTGGGCGAAGCCGATGCCAAATACATCTACAAAATTCGTAACTTTGTCCGTTATAGCGAAATCGCATCACGCGGGATGTTAATGTTTGGCGGCTGGATTCCACCCGTATGGTTAGTCGGTACAGGTTTACTCGGTATTTCCAAAATTGTAGAGAACATGGAGCTGGGTCATAATGTCATGCATGGTCAGTTTGACTGGCTCAATGACCCAAGCTTAAACGGTGCCAATTATGACTGGGATACCATTGCCACAGGGGATGACTGGAAACATACCCATAACTATGTCCATCACACCTATACCAATATTGTCGGTAAAGATCATGATGTCGGTTATGGACTATTGCGCGTCAGTGAACAACAAAAATGGGAACCCCGCTTCTTATTGAATGTTCCAATGGCAATGCAACTAATGGTGTTTTTTGAATGGTATGTTGGGGCGCAGAATTTACATTTAGAAGATGCCATTGTATACAAAACCAAATCATGGAAAGAGGTTTGGAAAGATTCGGCTAAATTGCGCAAAAAAGTAGTGCGTCAGGTCGGTAAAGATTATGTGTTTTTTCCATTGATTGCTGGACCAAATGCCATTCCTGTCTTTTTGGGTAATGCTGTAGCAAATGTCATTCGTAGTTTATGGTCGTCTGCGGTGATTTTTAACGGTCACTTTACTGAAGATGCTGAGACTTTTGAAGAAGATAACACTGAGACTGAAACCCGCGCGCAATGGTATTTACGTCAAATTCGGGGTTCAAGTAACTTTAGTGGAACTCAAGGTTTACATATCTTGAGTGGTAATTTGAGCCACCAAATTGAACACCATTTATTTCCTGATATGCCCGCAAATCGTTATTCGGAAGTTGCCCCTAAAATCAGAGCATTGTGTGAAGAATATGGCGTGAACTATAACGAAGCCAACTTTATGAAACAGTTCTGGAGTGTTTGGGTGCGTTTAGCTAAATGTTCATTACCCAATGGCTATAGCGATCAAGTATCCAATACGATTCAAAAAGTGAAAAATCTATTTTCATTTGCAAAATAAGTGCTTTTGTAAAAAGACAAGATTGGGCCAAATTCGGCCCAATTTTATTGAGGGCTTTTGCTATACTATGTTGCAATCTTATTAGCGGCAAAGAAAGGATAGATGATGCGTCTTGACCAACGAGCACTTGATCAATTACGTGATGTAAAAATTACGCGAAATTACACCCGTTATGCTGAAGGTTCGGTTTTGGTCGAATTCGGTCATACCAAGGTATTATGTACCGCAAGCGTTGATCACTCGGTACCACGCTTTTTAAAAGGGCAGGGACAAGGCTGGGTGACAGCGGAATATGGCATGTTGCCGCGTTCTACGCATACTCGTAGTGACCGTGAAGCGGCTCGTGGCAAACAAAGTGGCCGTACCCAAGAGATTCAACGTTTGATTGGTCGTAGTTTACGTGCGATGGTCGATTTGAAAAAATTGGGTGAAAATACCATTACCATCGACTGTGATGTCATTCAGGCCGATGGGGGGACACGTACCGCAGCGATTACAGGTGCGGCAGTGGCCTTGATTGATGCCATGAATGTGTTATTAGAAAAGAAGAAAATCAAACAAGATCCTCTTAAAGGTTTGGTTGCAGCGATCTCGGTCGGGATTTATCAAGACCAAGTTTTACTGGATTTGTGCTATGAAGAAGATTCAAATTGCCAAACCGATATGAATGTAGTGATGACCCAAGCGGGCGAATTTATCGAGATTCAGGGCACGGCTGAAGAAAAACCATTTACTCGTACTCAAGCCAATGACATGTTGGAAGTGGCTGAAAAAGGCATTCAAACCCTGATTCAAAAACAACAGGAAGCATTGGGCTGGTAATCTTTTCTTGAGTGGAAATATTTTAAGTGAAAACGCATCTTCGGATGCGTTTTTTTATGTCTTCATCTAATCGACATCAAATCATCATATTGTTGTAATTTTCAAGCTTTTTACTAGTCTCCATTCTTCAATGGAGAGACCCATGTCTAAATTCTTTTGTTTTTTTCTCATGATTAGCACTGTCATGCTCAGTGCTTGCAAGGACGATGACTCATCGACCCAGCCGACACAACCGCCTAAAAATAATTGCACGATGCACTGTGCGCCATAATAAAAATCATAAATAAGGATTAAATAATGAACCGTCGTGATTTTGTACTGAATACTGCCAAGACTTTATTTGGCACTGCTGCATTATCCAGTTTTCCCTTAAGTATCCAGAAAGCACTCGCCATTGATGCCAAAGTAGAAACAGGTAGCATTCAGGATGTTAAACATGTGGTGATTTTGACCCAAGAAAACCGATCTTTTGATAACTATTTTGGCACCTTAAAAGGCGTCCGTGGTTTTGGTGATCGCTTTAGCATTCCATTGAGTCAAAAGCGTAAAGTCTGGGAACAATATGATGCCAAGCAAAATAAAATTTTGCCTTATCATTTAGATAGTCGTTTAGGCAATGCTCAGCGTGTTTCAGGTACACCGCATTCATGGTCAGATGGTCAGGATGCTTGGAATCATGGGCGCATGGGTGATTGGGTGAAATTTAAAAAACCGCAATCCATGGGATATTATAAAAAACAGGAGGTTGAGTTTCAGTTTGCTTTAGCCAATGCCTTTACGCTGTGTGATGCTTATCATTGTGCCATGCATGCAGGAACCAATCCCAATCGCATGTTTATCTGGACAGGTACTAATGGTCCAGCGGCGGGTGTTGCTGCGGTGGTGAATGAATTTGATGGTTTGGGTGCATCTTCAAGCGGTTATGAATGGACGACTTATCCTGAGCGTTTACAACAAGCAGGGGTTAGTTGGAAAGTTTATCAAAATATGCCCGATAATTTTACGGATAATCCATTGGCGGGTTTTAAGCAATATCGTCGTGCCAATGAGTTGTCAGGTCAACCTGTCAGCCATGATGATCTGATTAGTCCTGCCTATGATGAGAAAATTGATAGCACTCAACCTTTATACAAAGGGATTGCCAATACCATGCCAGATGGAGGCTTTTTAGGGACATTCAAGCAAGATCTTGCCACAGGGAAATTACCGCAGGTTAGTTGGCTTGTAGCACCAGCCACTTATAGTGAGCATCCAGGCCCTTCTAGTCCAGTACAAGGCGCATGGTATATTCAGGAAGTGCTCAATGCCCTTACCGCAAACCCTGAGATTTGGTCACAAACCGTGTTACTGATCAATTTTGATGAAAATGATGGTTTCTTTGACCACGTACCATCACCAAGTGCGCCATCTAAAGATGATACAGGCAGGATATATGGTAAAACCACATTGCCTGCTGAATCACTCTCACAAGAGTATTTTAGCCATCCTGCGGTGGCGACAGCCAAATCTCAACCTAAGCCCGATGGTCGAGTCTACGGGCCGGGGATTCGTGTGCCGATGTATGTGATTTCACCGTGGAGTCGGGGTGGTTGGGTCAATTCACAGGTATTTGACCACACCTCGATTATTCAATTTCTTGAACAGCGTTTTGGTGTGAAAGAGCCGAATATCAGTGCTTATCGTCGTGCAATTTGTGGTGATTTAACCACTGCCTTTGATTTTAAAACCCCAAATAGCGCACAGCTTCCAGAACTTGAAGGTAAAAAAGCCAAAACTGAAGCAGATGCAATTCGCTTGGCGCAGTCGTTATTGCCACAAGTCGCTGTTCCGAGCCAACAAGCCTTCCCACAGCAAGAAATGGGGATTCGTCCATCCAGAGCATTACCGTATATCTTGCATACCAGCGCCAAGGTCAATCCATCAGGACAAAGCGTACAGCTTTTATTTGCCAATACAGGTAAACAAGCAGCAGTTTTTCATGTCTATGATCGTTTAAATCTGGATGCGATTCCTCGCCGTTATATGGTTGAAGCAGGCAAGCAATTACAGGATGAATGGAATACGCAACAAGGTCTCTATGATTTATGGGTCTTAGGTCCAAATGGTTTTCATCGTGCATTTACAGGCAACCTGAATCAAAGTTTACAGCGGCAAGCTTTACCTGAGATTCGGGTGTGTGTGGAAGACTGTGAAGCTAAGCTGTTTTTAAAAGTTCGTCATGATGGACAATCGAGTAGTAAACTCAAGGTAAAAGCCAATGCTTATTTACCCAATCAGCAATGGTCAATTGAAACCATGAACTCAGAAAAAGAACTGGCTTGGGATATGACTGAATTTGGAGGATGGTACGATTTTACAGTCTATATAGAGTCTGACGCGAGCTATAGTCGGCGATTTGCAGGACGTATTGAAACCCAGAAAGATTCAATTTCTGATCCCTATATGGGCTATATTGAAAACTAATTGAATTGGAAATGAATGAAGAAAAAGGATGCGATCAGGCATCCTTTTTACACAAACCTCAACTATTTCACAAACGATAACTTTTTACATTCAGCTTAAAAACAAAGCCTGCTCAAGTTGGTCATGATTAAATTTTAAAGTAGCGAATAATTTTTATCGTTCTATGAAATTGGGGAAATCTATATGCTACAAGGTTTTATTGTACTGTTTGCCATTATTACATTTACCATTATGGCCTGTGATCCACGCCCAAATGAGACATCACGCAATCCATCCGCATGGCAGGCTCAAGCCAAAACTTCAGAAGTTTTGACCCAGCCTAAGCATGCGACCAAGATTGAAAATCAAACCACAAAAACAAATATTGAAACCGAGCAGACTTAAGCATTAAACCGCATCGAAAGATCAACAGCGCTCACATCTTTGGTGAGTACACCCATCGAAATATAATCTACACCAGTGCTTGCGACTTCACGTAGGTTGTCTAAGGTAATATTACCAGAAGCTTCTAACTTACAACGACCTGCCACGTATTTAACCGCATCGATCATTTGTTGTTGGCTAAAATTATCTAACATGACAATATCTGCGCCAGCTTCAAGTGCCTGATTGAGTTCATCCCAAGTTTCAACTTCAACTTCAACGGGTTTATTCGGTGCAATTCGATGCGCCTGAGCAATGGCTTGGGCAATCCCGCCTGCGGCCATGATATGGTTTTCTTTAATGAGAAACGCATCAAATAAACCTAAACGATGGTTTTGACCACCACCAATGGCAACCGCATATTTTTGGGCAATACGTAGACCGGGTAAGGTTTTACGCGTGTCTAATAACTTGGTCTGAGTGCCTTCGAGTTGTTTTACATAAAAAGCAGCTTTTGTAGCAACCGCAGATAAAGTCTGAATAAAATTTAGCGCAGGGCGTTCAACGGTTAATAGGCTACGTGCTGAGCCCGCCAGTTTTAAAAAAGCCTCGCCTGCGTTAACCGAGTTACCGTCTTCTTTTAACCATACAATTTGCACAGTTGGGTCATATTGTGAAATCAGTGCATCGACCCACGGACGACCTGCCAACACCATATTTTCACGGCTAATAATCGTTGCATTCGCCTGTTCATTTTCTGGTGTCAATAGCGCAGTAATATCGCCATCCCCAATGTCTTCAGCCAGTGCTTGTTGTACATTGATTTGAATCGATTGTTCTAGCAAAGATTGAGGAATGCTCATACTTGATGCCCAGTATTAACCCAGAAAATTGAGCGATATATTAGCACTGTCCCTCTCAAAATTCACAAACGATTGTCATAAATATGCCATCAATACCGTTTTAATTTTTGAGGAGTCGATTAAACTAGAAGCATTCAAAACCAGATGGGATCATCCTAACCATGCCATTAAGCACAACATATCGAGTTGAAAATGGGCAGTTGATTGGTGCCAGACAGATTGCGTCTCCAAACTATAATCAGCGTCCTGAATCTGCTGAAATTCAACTGATTGTAGTGCACAACATCAGTTTGCCACCGTCTCAGTTTGGCGGAGGCTATATTGAACAGTTTTTTCAAAATCAATTGGATGGGTCACTTCATCCTTATTTTCAGACCATTGAGGGCATGCAGGTTTCAGCACATTTGTTGATTTTAAGAACAGGTGAGGTGATTCAATTTGTTAACTTTCATGATCGGGCTTGGCATGCAGGACGTTCCAGCTATTTGGCACAGGTCGAATGCAATGATTATTCGATAGGAATAGAACTTGAAGGCAGTGATGACCTCGCTTTTGAAGAGATACAATATCAAGCATTAGCGGAAATTACCGCCGTTTTGCAGCAAACTTATCCCAAAATTCAGCAGCATATTGCAGGACATTCAGACATTGCACGTGGTCGTAAGACTGATCCTGGCTCATTTTTTCAGTGGCCTTATTTCCGGCGACTGTTGAATGCAAAAAAAATGTAGGCTAGACATCATTTCACAACGAAATAAATTTTTACTTTCATTACAATATCGGCTTTGTATTTAGCCGTGGGTGGATGCGATGGCATTATGGCGATCAACCTTTATTGTCAGTGCTATGACGATGTTGTCTCGTGTACTGGGACTGGTTCGGGATATGGTCTTGCTCAATGTATTTGGAGCAGGGAAGGATTTCGATACTTTTGTGGTTGCCTTTCGTATTCCCAATTTTTTTCGGCGATTGTTTGCTGAAGGGGCATTTTCTCAGGCCTTTATTCCAGTCTTAACTGAATATAAAACTGGACGGGCGCATGCTGAAGTTCAGATTTTGATTAGTCGAGTCTTTGGTTGCTTGCTTCTAGTCATGAGTTTATTGACCTTAGTGGCGATGATTATCGCGCCTGTCATCATTTATGCTTATGCGCCCGGTTTTCATCATGATCCTGAAAAATTTGATCAGGCGGTGAGTCTATTTCGTCTGACCATTCCATATCTGATGTTTATGTCGTTGACCGCTTTTGCCAGTAGTATTTTAAATAGCTATGGTTCGTTTGCCTCACCTGCATTTTCTCCCGTGTTACTCAATCTCGCCATGATCGCGGGAGCGTGGTGGTTGACGCCATATATGCAACAACCGATTATGGCTCTGGGCTGGGCCGTATTGGGCGCGGGTATTTTACAGCTTGCGGTGCAGATTCCTGAACTATGGCGTAAAAAACTGCTCATTCCACCCAAAATTGACTTTAAACATGAGGGGGTGGAACGCATCATGAAATTGATGTTGCCTGCCTTGTTTGGTGTATCGGTCACTCAGATCAATTTATTACTCAATACCATCTGGGCATCCTTTATGCAGGATGGTTCAGTGTCATGGCTGTATAGTGCGGAACGGATGACCGAATTACCGCTCGGTCTCATTGGTGTGGCGATTGGTACGGTAATTTTACCTTCACTTTCAACACGACATGCAGAACAGGATCAGGCTAAGTTTCGCGGCATGCTGGATTGGGCGGCACGTGTCATTGTCTTGGTGGGATTACCTGCCAGTATTGCGCTCTTCATGTTATCTACCCCGATTATTCAGGCATTGTTCCAGCGTGGCGAATTTGATCTACGGGATACCCAGATGACCGCTCTGGCATTGCAGTGTATGAGCGGTGGTGTGATTGCGTTTATGTTGATTAAAGTCTTTGCCCCAGGTTTTTATGCGCAGCAGGATACCAAGACACCCGTGCGTGTTGGGTTGATGGCAGTGGCTGCCAATGCGATTATAAACGTGGTGTTGATTGGCTTTTTTAAATTAATCAATTGGCATGCCGAGCATATGGCATTGGCATTGGCTTCATCTGGTTCGGCATTGGTGAATGCAGGATTACTCTATTTTTATCTGCATAAACGCAATATTTTTCGATTTGGTGGGCATTGGAAAAAACTGGCAGTTCAATATGCCATTGCCAATATTGCGATGATTGCTGCATTATGGCTTGGTTTGCACTGGTACGATGGTCAGTCTTCACAGTGGATACGGATTATTGAAGTGGCTGCTTTATGTGTATTGGGCGTGATTGCTTATGGTGTTGCACTGTTAGCCACAGGATTTCGACCACGCGACTTACGCCATGAGTGATGAGCTTGCTAAATTGAACTTGATGTTTTTGCTGTCATGAAATCTTTAATAGAGAATAAAAAAACACAGCCTAAATCTGGCTGTGCTTTTAAGTAAAAAAGGATGGTATGCTTTTTGAGATCGCATAGATCATAAATTAGGGTAAAACTTGTAGCAGTTCAATATCAAAAATTAAAACGCTGTTGGGACCAATCGCATCGCCCGAACCGACATCACCATAGGCTAGATTCGCTGGAATAAAGAAGCGCGTTTTTCCGCCTTCTTTCATAGTTTGTACGCCTTCTGTCCAGCCTTGAATGACTTGACTGAGCTGAAATTCAACAGGATGATTACGTGCGATCGAGCTATCAAATACGGTACCGTCCAGTAAGCGACCTTCATAATTCACTTTAACTTTTGAATTTGCTTTTGGCGATTTGCCAGTACCCGCTTGAAGTACTTGATATTGTAAACCTGATTTAGTGGTGATGACCCCTGATTTTTTAGCATTTTCAGTTAAAAAAGTCTGGCCTTGTTTTTGATTGTCTTGTGCTAATTTTTGAAATTCGATCAGTTGTTTGGATTCAACCTGTTTTTTATATTGACTTAGGGCTTTAGCCATATCCTCATCGCTTAAAGAAGAGGCTTTGCCTGTAGAACCTTCTTTTAAACCTTGAATAAACGTTTCTAAATTTAAATCTTTTAGCGTATCTGCATTGGTACGTCCCATGACATAACCATAGCTATAACCCAATTGGTCTTTTTGTGGGCTTTTTGATGTGACAGGAGCAGCAAAACTGGTCACCGTCATGCTAAGTAATAAGAGTGCTAAACTGGTTTTTTTCATTGTGCTTCCTAAAATAAAAGAGGAGAGTATTCAGGGTCTGTTGACACTTCAGCCATGCCTTGCGTTATTCGCTAAAACAACTCAAACGAGGCGTGAAACGCAGGCAATGGCATCTCCCTTGTCAAGTTTCATAACGAATTTTGAGGCAGTTTTAGCTATAACCCTTCGGGACAGGGACTTTTTTTGCCGTTACTGCGTTATGCCTTATTCATTTAGAATGACTAAATTTCATAAGTCATGCCTTGTACCGTCTAAAAAATATCCTCTGTCGCACGCATCTGTGAAATGTCAACAGACCCTGCTCTCCTTCCTCACGAATTATTTAACTTCTAACAGTTCTACATCAAAAATTAAAGTGCTATTTGGTGGAATCATACCCGGCACACCTTGTTCACCATAGGCCAGTTGCGCAGGAATATAGAAAGTTGCCTTTCCACCTTCTTTTAGGAGTTGTAAACCTTCTGTCCAGCCAGGAATGACTTTATTCAGTGGAAACTCGACAGGTTCACCACGATCATAAGAGCTGTCAAACACTTTACCATCGGTCAATTGACCTTTGTAATGGACTTTGACGACAGAGGTCGCTGTCGGTTGCTTACCTGTACCTTCTTTAATAATTTTATATTGCAAACCTGAAGCCGTAGTTTTAACGCCGTCTTTGTGAGCATTTTCAGTTAAGAAGTTCGCATTAGAAGATTCGGTTTTTTTCGCATCTTCCAATTGTTTTTGTTGCATTTGCTGTTGAAACTCTACATAGGCAGCTTGAAGTTCCTGTTCAGTATAAGCCGCAGGTTTCTTGTCATGACCATCACGAATCCCACTAACAAAGGCATTAACATCAAGTTCTGGTGGCGTTTGGTGGGCAACTTCATATCCCAGTGCATAGCTGATTTTTTTAACAGGCGAGGCATTCTTGTCTGCCTTTGAACCAACCTCTGCCACTGGATGTTGAGATGCATAGTAAACGGGAATAAGTGCAGCACCGCCTAAAATTACAGCGACAGCAATGGGTAAGGCTTTACTCATGAGTGTTCCAAATGTTGTTTATTTAACCAAATATCAATCGCATGCAATCTTAGCATGGCTACCTTAAGCATATCCTGTTTAATAAAAAAAATAACAGGATTTTTATCTAATTTCACACCAATCCTGAATTCTGCATAAAAAAATCGAATCCGTAGATTCGATTTTTTAACGATACAGAGCTTAAGAATAATTAATCATCTTTGGCCGCTTTATAGGCATAAGCATAGTTATAGCCATAACTACCGCTAGCAGAACGCTGAATATCATTAAGAATAAAGCCATTCACTTTGGTTCCAGCTTGCTCGAAACGATTAAGCGTCAATTCAAGCTCTTTCATTTGCGTTTTGGCATGACGCGCCACAATCAGATTTACACCAGTATATTGTGAAATAATAATACCATCGGTCACTGCAAGTACTGGCGGTGTATCCAGAATAATATGATCATAGTGTTGAGAAAGTTCTTGCAATAAAGTTTGGAACTTTTGAGAACTGAGTAGCTCAGAGGGATTCGACGGACTCTTACCACGACTGATAAAGCTTAAATTTGGCACTTCAGTTGAATGCATTATTTGCGTCAAAGAAGCTTGATCGGTTAATAATTCGGTAAGACCGGGTTGAGTCTCCAGATTAAAATATTTATGTAAATAACCACGACGTAAATCGGCATCAATCAGTAAGACTTTTTTGTCACCTTGAGCAAAAATTGTCGCCAAGTTGGTCGAGATAAAGGACTTACCAACTTCTGGCGCAGGACCACTGATCATAATGATATTATTTTTGGCACCTGAAAGCGCGAAATGAATCGCAGTACGAATACTACGTAAGCTTTCAATGGCAACATCATCACTGTGTTTAACTGCAAGAATAGGAATATTCTTTTTCTTTTTCAAAACAGCCAAACGGTTTTCTTGTACTGGAGAACGAGGCACAGTAGCGTATACAGGAAGTTCAAGTTCATTTTCAATTTGGGCAGAATCTTTAATACCTGTCCGTAACATATTACGGGTTAAAGCAATCAGTACCCCAATAAAACCACCGACAAAAATAGACAGAATCAGAACGATCAGCTTTTTCGGTTTAATCGGTTTAATCGGCTCAACTGCATTATCGATAATTCGTACATTACCAATTTCACCCGCTTCAGAAATTTTAAGTTGCTGATAACTATTAAGTAAATTCGTATAAAGTTCAGTATTGACCTTGACGTCACGATATAACTGTAAATATAAGCGTTGTAGTTCTGGTAAACGTTTCAAGGTTCCATTCAGTTCACCCAGTTTTTTATTAACGGTCGCCACCTGCGCATTAATTTCAGCCATTAATGGATGGTCAGGCGTGTATTTTGCAGCCAGCTCAGCTTGTTTCTGTTGTAATTCAATTCGCATGGTTTCAAGTTGAATATTTTGCTTAAGCAATAACTCTGATTCTTGAGTGACATCAACGGTATTATGTTGTTCACGGAACTGGTTGAATTTCTTTTCAGAATCTTCCAATTGTTTGCGCAATTCAGGTAACTGTTTATCTAGGAAACTCAAAGTTTGTTTAGATTCTAAGGACTTTCTTTCAATATTTTGTGCATGATAAACCACTAAAATATTATTCAGAACTTGAGTAATTTCCTCCTGATCTTGTCCTTGATAGGTCAGACCAAGCACTCCCGTCATCTTGCCTTTTTCAGCCACACTGTAATTTTCAGTTAAATTTTTAACCGCTGTTGGTAAAGCAAATTTGGTGATTTTGAACTCATGTTTAAATGGTGTAGTGCTATTGATGCGGATTTTCCATTGACCTTTATTGGTGGTTAAAAGGTTATCCTGATTTAAATGGCCTTCAGCAACAATACTGTCTTTATAACTCAAACTAAATTGATTTTGCTTAAATTGAAGGGTTAAAGGCTTATCCAAAAAGTAATAAGGCACTTCAAACGTTTCAACAAAAAAAGACTGTCCATTTTCTTTAAATAAAACGCCTGATTGAGAATAATCCAGTTTACGTTTTGATTCTGATACGAGACGATTAAACAACGTATCTTGTGTATCTTTAATCTGAATATCCAGATGCAAATTCTGAATGACCTGACCCAAAACGAGTCGCGAATTCAGGATTTCCCGTTCTGCATCGGCAGGGGATTTTTGTCCGCCTACTGCACCTGCAACACTGCTTAACTCGCCTAATAAAGCAGCTGAAGCAGCACTCTTGCTGTCTTCAACCTGTACCATGGCATCGACTGAATAGACATCAGGCGTAACGCGAAGATAAAGCAAGGCACAGATTAAACTCAAAATAATGCACAGCGCGATAATTTTCCATTGCGCAATCAAAGAGAAAAATAGCTCTTTTAAATCAATGGTGTCTTCAGTTGTTGTTGAATTTTGACTCATGGGTATGCAACTACTTAAAATTAAATATGTGATTTCCAGTCAGACACGTAAGCCTGAATATTACGGCAGGTTTCATCAAAAAACGCCTGATCGTGTTGATAGGGATCAGGCACATTTTTATGTTGCCAATGTCCAAGTCGAAACACTTTACCTTTGGCAAAAGGCCAAGTCTGTTCTAGATGCTTTTGTTGATTTAAGCTCATCACTAAAATTAAATCAGCTTTTTTGATTAAATCACTATTTAGTTTACGTGCAACATGTGGACGCATATCAATATCGAGTACATCCATGCACTGAATAGCCTTGGCATCTGCGCCTTCGCCAATCAAGCCAGAGATCCCTGCTGACTCGATGTTGAGATGTGGATACGTTTGTTTTAATAAATACTCAGCCATTGGGCTACGGCAGATATTTCCAACACAAACCACCAAAATATTTTGTATTTGCATTCGTTTATTCGCTTAGTTTTTACCCAATTGGTCAAATGTATAAAGTGCGCTAGAGAACGGTACAATCTGGTTCATAATACGCTGCCAGCGCGTTAAACCTGTTGCATCGATATAAACAATATCATTTTTTTGCATTTGAAATTGATTGGCCAACGCTAGGTTTCCAATACTGCTGAGATCCAAATGATAAATGGTTGAGGTACGCGTTTGTAAATTGGTACGCATCACATAAATTCGCGCTGCACTGGCTGAATATGGATTGATCCCTTCACTTTCACCCAATACGTCACTTAAAGTCATGCCTTGATCACGTAAAGACAGCGCCTGACTTTTACTCGATTCACCCATCACATAGAGTTTCTGGTTTTGTTTGGTGTTGACATAAATCGTATCATTGGGCTGGATGAGAAGTTTGTGTAGCGAGTAGCCCTGTTTTTCTAGACTCACCGCGTTTAAATCAAACGTTTTACCATTACGAATCAGTTGAATCGAGGTATTGTCACCAGTTTCGGTATTGACACCACCCGCCATACCCAGTGCGGTATAAATACTAATCGGTTGGTCATTTAAAGTGTATTGACCACTTTTCATCACCTGACCATTGACAAAATAACGATTCCCTTCGTAAGAAAGTACCCGAACTACAACATCAGGGGTTTTTAAATAATGCGCAAATTGAGCTCGAAGGTTTCGATTCAGTTCAGACACGGTTTTGCCAGCAGCGTGAATTTTACCGACAAGTGGTAAATAGATATTGCCATCGCTATCAATCGGATAGCCTGAAGCTTTGATATTGGCAGAATCTTGTTGAAGAGGAGGTGTTAGTTCTGGATAAGCCCAAAGCTGTATCGACAGTACATCACCTGCACTTAAGCGGTATAAGGTATGCTGCGAACGAAATAATGATGCTAAATCTGAGGAGGTCACATTCGCTGTGGTTTGTAATGCAGGAAGATTCGCCTGATTAAGTTGAACAACAGAGACATCTGCGCCTTGGTCTGTTCTAAAATGACCTTGTTCTGGTAAATCGTAGGTCTGTAATCCGGAAGTAACAGCACATCCTGAAAGGCTTAAAATACAGATAGATAATAAAAATGAGGCGCTTCTCAACTTCACAGCAAAACCCTTTGTTTGTAATTCGTTGTAACTTTGAATCAAAATTCTGTCAGAATTGTAGACTATAATGAAAATAAGATGTAGGTTTTTAAATGTTAAATTGTATAATTCAAACATCCGTCATGTAAGATCTGCTATATTTTGTAACATGTAAAGATCTACTTTTGTAATATACTTAATATACTTCGCAGATTGCTTCGTCATTATCGGGTTTCTTATGTTTCAGCTTGAACAGCTCAGTATTGCAATTATTGGACTAGGTTATGTTGGGCTGCCACTAGCCGTTGAGTTTGGCAAGCAAAAACCCACCATTGGTTTTGATATTAATCAACAACGTATTGCTGAACTGCTTGCTGGGCATGATTATACGCTAGAAACTTCGGCAGAAGAATTAAAACAAGCAGTCAATTTGCGTTATACCCATGATTTTACTGCATTAAAACAATCCAATTTCTTTATTGTGACTGTACCTACACCGATTGATGATTTTAAGCAGCCTGATTTAACCCCATTGATCAAATCTTCTGAAACCATTGGTCAAGTCCTAAAAAAAGGCGACATCGTAGTCTATGAATCCACAGTCTATCCAGGAGCCACTGAAGAGGTTTGTATTCCAGTTTTAGAAAAGGTTTCAGGCTTAAAATTTAATCAGGATTTTTTTGTGGGTTATAGTCCTGAACGTATTAATCCAGGTGATAAACAACGACGTGTGACCAATATTTTAAAAATAACCTCGGGTTCTACGCCTGAAGTCGCTGATTATATTGATCAAGTTTATCAGTTGATCATAGATGCAGGCACGTATAAAGCACCAAGTATTAAGGTCGCTGAAGCAGCAAAGGTCATTGAAAATACTCAGCGTGATGTGAATATTGCGTTGATTAATGAATTGGCATTAATTTTTAATAAACTCGACATTGATACTGAAGAAGTGCTGAAAGCGGCGGGCACTAAGTGGAACTTTTTACCGTTCCGTCCTGGCTTAGTCGGTGGGCATTGTATTGGTGTCGATCCTTATTATTTAACCCATAAAGCACAATCGATCGGTTTACATCCAGAAATTATACTCGCCGCTCGACGTTTAAATGATCGAATGGGCGAATATGTGGCGACCCAATTGATTAAAGAAATGGTCAAACAACGGATACAAGTGGTGGGTTCAAAAATCCTCATCATGGGACTGAGTTTTAAAGAAAATTGTCCTGATATCCGTAATACCAAAATTGTAGATATGGTCAAAGCTCTGAAAGAATATGATCTTGATCTGGATATTTATGATCCGTGGGTCGATGATACAGAAGTCCAACATGAATATGGCCTAGCACCTATTAAAGAATTACATCAAGGGCAGTATGATGCCATCGTGCTTGCGGTGGCACATGACCAGTTTAAAAGTATGACAATTGATCAATTTAAACAATTAGGCAAAGAAAAACATGTCTTGTATGATTTAAAATATGTGCTCGATAAAGAGCAAAGTAATATTCGTTTGTAAATTTAAAGTTAAAAATACTAAAAGGTTGGTTATGAAAATATTAATTACAGGTGGAGCGGGTTTTATTGGTTCTGCTGTAGTACGCCATATTATTCAACATACTGATAATAAAGTTTTAAATGTAGATAAATTAACCTATGCGGGGAATTTAGAGTCATTAAAAGAAATTGATCAAAATGAAAGATATCAATTTTCCCAAACCGATATTTGTGATCGTGCTGCTTTAGATCGACTTTTTTTGGATTTCCAACCCGATGCCGTTATGCATTTGGCTGCGGAGTCACATGTGGATCGTTCAATTTCAGGTCCAGCTGATTTTATAGAAACGAATATCATCGGTACCTATCAGTTACTGGAAGCAGCACGATATTATTGGAATACCCTAGCAGAAGATAAAAAATCAGCATTTCGTTTTCATCATATTTCTACTGATGAAGTCTATGGTGATTTAGAGGGTACAGAGGATTTATTCCTGGAAACCACGCCTTATGCCCCAAGTTCACCTTATTCTGCAAGTAAAGCTAGTTCGGATCATCTCGTCCGTGCTTGGTATCGTACTTATGGTTTGCCTGTTGTATTAACCAATTGTTCTAATAATTATGGACCTTATCATTTCCCAGAAAAACTGATTCCACTGGTCATTTTAAATGCGCTTGCTGGTAAGCCATTACCAGTCTATGGGAATGGTGCACAAATTCGGGACTGGTTATATGTTGAAGATCATGCACGTGCACTTTATAAAGTTGTTACTGAAGCTAAAGTAGGCGAAACATACAATATTGGTGGTCATAATGAGCAGAAAAATATTGATGTAGTCAAAGCGATTTGTGAACTTTTAGAAGAACTTGTACCTAACAAGCCAGAAGGTATAGCACAGTATCAAGATCTGATTACTTATGTTACAGATCGGCCAGGTCATGATCTACGCTATGCGATTGATGCTACTAAAATTAAACAAGATTTAAATTGGATACCTGAAGAGACGTTTAAAACAGGGCTGCGAAAGACAGTACAGTGGTATTTGGATCATCAGGATTGGGTGCGGAATGTACAAAGTGGCGAATACCAGAACTGGGTTGAACAACAGTATGCCAATGCCTAAAACAGTGAGTGAATAGAGATGAAGCTGTTAATCTTAGGTAAGAATGGGCAGGTTGGTTGGGAATTGCAAAGAGCATTACAACCCTTAGGTGAAGTATTGGCTCTAGATCGCTATCAAGATACGAAAACTCATTATTGTGGTGATATCTCAAACTTTGATGCCATCGCTCGAGTCATTACACAATTTCGTCCCAATATTGTAGTGAATGCAACCGCATATACTGCGGTGGATCAAGCTGAGACTGATCTTGAACAGGCGGATTTAATTAATCATTTGGCGGTAAAGCATTTGGCCGAACAATGTAAAACAATGAATGCATTGTTGATACATTACTCAACTGATTATGTGTTTGATGGTCAGGGACAAACCGAATGGCAAGAAACAGATGAGAAAGCTCCTCAAAATGCTTATGGACATACCAAACTAGCAGGTGAAATTGCACTAGAGCAAAGCCAAGCTAAATTTATTAACTTTAGAACCAGTTGGGTTTATGGTACGCATGGCAATAATTTTATTAAAACCATGTTGAAACTCGCAAAAAGTAAAGATGAACTGAATATTATTGCGGATCAAATTGGTGTACCGACAGGTGCAGCATTGATCGCGGATGTCACAGCTCAAGTCATACGATATTATGATTTTAATCCAGATCAACACCATGATTTACATGGGCATTATCATCTTGCTCCACAAGGTGAAACCTCATGGTATGACTATGCACAATTTATTTTTGAACAAGCACGTCAAAAGGGTATTGAGCTACAGATTAAGCAGGTAGAAGCAATTCCGACAACTGCTTATCCGACGCCTGCCAAGCGTCCACTTAACTCCAGATTAAATACCCAAAAATTACAACAGACTTTTTACATCCACTTACCAGAGTGGCAACAGGGTGTAGAACATGCGATTGCAGAGATGATTTAATATGACAGTACAAAAAAAACGTAAAGGTATTATTTTAGCGGGTGGTTCTGGAACACGCTTGTATCCAATCACGATGGGAACATCCAAACAACTTCTCCCAATTTATGATAAGCCGATGATTTACTATCCATTGTCAGTGTTAATGTTGGCAGGGATTAATGAAATCTTAATTATTTCGACACCAGAGGATTTGCCAAACTTTGAGAAATTATTAGGTACAGGCCAAGAACTCGGAATTAAGTTGTCTTATAAAGTACAACCATCACCAGACGGACTTGCCCAGGCATTTATTTTGGGTGAAGAATTTATTGGTCAGGATAATGTCACACTGATATTGGGTGATAATATTTTCTATGGTCAACATTTCAGTGAACAACTCAAACGTGCAGCAGTCCAAGATCAGGGTGCTACAGTGTTTGGTTACTATGTTAATGATCCAGAACGTTTTGGTGTGGTTGACTTTGATGCGGAAGGAAAGGCTCTCAGTATTGAAGAAAAGCCTGAACAACCAAAATCAAACTACGCGGTGACGGGATTATATTTCTATGACAACAAAGTCGTTGAAATTGCCAAAAATATTAAACCATCACATCGTGGCGAATTAGAAATCACGGATGTGAATAATGTTTACCTGCAACAGAACAACCTGAATGTAGAAGTACTTGGTCGTGGTTTTGCGTGGTTAGACACGGGAACACATGACTCATTGCTCGAAGCAAGTCAGTTTGTACAAACAATTGAACACCGTCAGGGTTTGAAAGTGGCGAGTTTGGAAGAAATTTCTTTCAACAATGGATGGATCAATGCCGATCAGCTCAAAGCGCGTGGCGAGTTCTTTAAAAAGACAGGTTATGGTCAGTACTTGCTGAAACTATATAAAGAGCGTCAAGCATAAATATAGTGCCATAAAAAACTAGATAAAACTGAGTGATACGAATGAATATTATTGAAACAAAAATTAATGGCCTACTTATACTTGAACCACGCGTGTTTGGAGATGACCGTGGTTGGTTTATGGAAAGCTTTAACCAAAAAAACTTTGAACAAGCTTTAACAGAGCGCGGTCTTGAGGTTCCAAATTTTGTTCAGGATAATCATTCGTACTCTCAAAAAGGTGTACTGAGAGGGTTGCATTACCAGTTGAATCCACATGCTCAGGGCAAATTGGTACGTGTAGTACAAGGCCGTGCTTGGGATGTGGCTGTTGATATTCGCCAAGGTTCTCCTACATTTGGTCAATGGGTCGGTGTAGAACTTACTGGCGAAAACCATAAGCAGTTCTGGATTCCAGCAGGTTTTGCACACGGTTTCGTGGCTCTTGAGGATAATACGCAGTTCTTATATAAAACAACGAACTATTACTCTAAAGAATGTGAGTGCTCTATTGTTTGGGATGATGAAACCATTAACATTGAATGGCCAATTGAGCATGGACTTGAGCTGAAATTAACAGATAAAGATAAATACGCATTGAGTTTAAAGCAGGCTATATTAGAAAATAAAATTTTTTAATCTAGCTAGATGAAATATTGTATAGAAATTAAGTCGGTACAAAATTATAAACCATGAAACTATTTTCTTTATTAAAAGGCCGGCTTTTTTCTAATTCGCTTTGGATGATATCTGAAAAAATTATCTCAATCTTTGGGTTAATCTTTGTGACATCATTTGTTGCTAAATATATAGGTCCTGAAAATTTTGGGAAGCTTACATTTGCTGGATCTTTGTTTGCAATTGTCCAAACAATTTCTCTTTTTGGCTCTGAAAGTGTTATTTTCCAAAAAACAAGTAAAGATCCCAAAATGGGGATTAAAATTATTGCAGCCACAAGGATTATACGGAATATATTATTCTTAATAAGTAGCTCGATATTACTAACATACTTATATTTTTCTGTTGATTTACTTACTTTTATTTTTTCAGTTGCGTCTTGTATTGCGGTATTCTTTTCATTACATGATGTTTTTAATATATATTTCAATGCTGTCTTAGAGTCAAAAATAAATGCATTTTGTAACGTCATCGGTATTATCATATCTTTGATTTTGCGTTATATCATCGCGGTACTAGAATTAAATGTAGAATATTTGGTAATACCAATTATTGCTGTTGCGCTTATTCCTTTTCTTCTCCGAAGAGTAATATTTTATAAGCGAGTAAAACAAAAGAATGTTTTGCTCGACTCTAAAGATAAAAGATACAGATCTTATATGATGCATGTGGGATCTAAACTAGTTTTTTATAGTTTATCGGTAGCAATTTTTACTAAAACCTCGCAAATATTTTTAGGTTTAAAGTCGGCTTACGATTTAGGTATTTACACTGTAGCGGCCACACTGGGAACAAGTTTTTATTTTGTACTGGTTGCTCTAATCTCTTCTTTTATGACAGATATTTATCAAGAAAAGTCATTGGAAGAGTCTCAAAAGAAAGTTGCTCGATTAAATGCATTGGTCATATTTATTAGCATAGGTGCATTTGTCTTTTTCTTGCTCTTTGGGCAGTGGATTATCAAAGTATTGTATGGCGAACAGTTTCAACAGGCGGCACAGATCATCTTGTGGATGGTCGTTGTTTGTTTATTCTCTGGTTTATCAACAGTTGCTGAAAAGTACCTATTAAAATTCAATGCTTATTCATATCTACAAAAGAAAACAAACGTTTTGGTTGTATTTAATATTGTGCTGGCATTTTTAATCATTCAAGTATATGGAGTATATGGCGCCGTATTTGCCATACTTGTTACTGAAATTCTTTCGACTACCATTTTTAATTATTTCTTTAAAAACAATATCATTTTTGATACCCATAGACGAATTTTCCTCAGTTCAACCTATAAGAAAGCAGGTGCATAGTGAAGTTGAGTTTAATTGTACCTGTTTATAAGGTACAAGATTACATACAGGAGTGTCTTTTAAGCATAGTAAGACAGCTCCCAAGTGATGTTGAAGTTATTATTATAAATGACGGCTCTCCTGATGATTCGATGTGCATAGTCGAGCAGGTTCTTAGAGGCCTTTCTGAAAATCAGCAAAAACAGTTCGTCATACTTAATCAATCAAATCAAGGGCAGAGTGTCGCAAGGAATAATGCAATCAAAATTGCGAAGGGAAGATATATAGGCTTTCTTGATTCCGATGACTATATTGCAGATAATTACTTTGAAACAATTTTGACTCATATTGAACAACAGCCAAATGTAGATTTATTTAGTTTCTCAGCGATTCATTTTGAAGATGTTAGCAATAAACAACTAGGAATATTAGGGGATCAATTACCAGAAGGCTTGTTTAAGAATGATCATATTTTTTTAAAAAAAGTATTTGAAGAGTGCTCATGGCAATCTTGGAGTCGGATTGTTAAAGCAGAAATCATGCAAAAGAATCTTTTTCCTGAAAACATCCTGCTTGAAGATGTACAAGTCTTTTCGAAGATATATCTTGAAGATATTACTATATACCACATTAACAAATCATTGGTGCACTATAGACAAAGAACGACAAGTTCAGTTGCGAAGGCAAATCAGAAACTAATTGATGGCTACAAAAAAGCTATTTTGTTTTTGGAAAAGTACGATAACAGTAAAGCTGATATTGTAAAATTAAGCTTAGTAAAGCTTAAAGTTGATTACCTAGTCCACTGCTTTACATTCTATGGAGTAAATGCATTTTTTAAAGAAATGATTAAATATCATGCTTTTACAGATCGAAAAGTACTTTTTCCAGTGATATATACCATTGGGCGCCATATTAGCAAGTTGGTTAAATTATAGTCGTATGTTCATAAAACTAATTAAAGATATTTTTTTCTTTCTTAAAGCTTTAATCCGCTTCATTTTTGGTATGCCTAAAATTGAGGAAAAATGGATTTTCCCAATTAGCATGACAACGCCCGAACAAACGAAAGAGAACATTGTCCCAAAAATTATTTGGATGTATTGGGATGGAAATAAAGGAAATGCTTTAGTCGATTTATGTATATCAAACACTAAAACAGTATGTAATGACTTTGATGTTAGGGTTTTAAATAATCAGACTATTTCAGCGTATATTGAATTACCAGTATTTAATGAGGAACTTCCTATCGCTGTCAAAGCGGATTATATTCGACTTGCACTGTTGAAAAAATATGGAGGCATATGGATGGATGCTAGTATTTTTTTAACAGAAAACTTAAATTGGGTTTTAGAAAAGATCTCAAATAACTCGACTTTTGTTTTTTATTCAGACCATTGTACAACTGATTATACAAATCCAATTGTCGAGAATTGGTTTATAGCAACAACAAAAGATAATGAATTTATTAATGATTGGTTTGCTGAGTTTCAAAAATGTATTTCTGACAGTAATCCTACTCAATATTATAAAAGTTATGCCCAAGATCGAGATGTTATACAAAACATACCAAATACAGATTATTTGATGTGCTATATAGCGGCAGCAATTATTCGAAAAAGGAAAAATTATAATGTAGTCACTTTGAATTCAGGATCTCAAGGGCATTACTATAATTATGTTTTATATTCGAATGGATTTTTTATTGCACTTAAACTTTTGTTGGCGAATAAGAAATATATTTATAATCCACGTTTAATAAAATTTACAAATGAAACTCGTGAATTTGCTAATAAATTTATTGAAAATAGACTTTTTAGAGATAAATCCATTTTAGGGTCTAGTATTAAATCTAGAAATGAAATTAGTTTGGGTGGTTAGTATATGCTAGCAAATATGAATACATCACAGAATTTTACAATATCTAAAAATAAAACATTAATTGTTTTATGTATATCTATTTTGTTAGTCAGTACAATTTTTGGAAGTTTAAAATTTTTACCTTTAGTCTTGCTTTTTTTATATAAGGAAATATTTAAAAATATAACTTCATTATTTGTATTTTTAGCATTGTCCCCATTACTATTGTTGACAAGCTTTTCAAATTTCTCATATTTTGTAGTTTTTATTTTATTTATAGTATTATTTTCATCTAAATTTCATAATTCTTCTAAAGATGTTTATCATATATATTTGAATATGATGATACCATTTTTATTGGTTTTACCTTTTTTTGCGCAGTATGAAGGAAACACATACTCAGTTCTAACTTTCGGAAACAGACTTTTCCCTGTAATACCATTAATCAATCAATCAATTAATCCTAATACAATTGCAATTATTGCTGCAGTTTGTTCGGTGTTAGCAATACTTAATAAAAGATATTATGTATTTGCCTTAGCATTTTATATTCTGTTGATAACACAATCACGAGCATCAATAGGATTCTTTTTTATTGTTTTCATGTTGTGTTCGAATTTTAGTTTAAAGAAAATTATAGCAGGACTCACAGCGACAGGGATTTTCATTTACATTATTTCATTGACTCCTATATGGGAAAGATTTAGTAATTATCAGGAGAATGGGAGACTTGAAACTTTTGCACTGTATTCACATATAATCAGTGATTCTTTCCCTTTAGGTTATCCATTGAAAGAATATCTGGAATATTCAAGTAAACAACCAGCGGGTGTTGATAACTTATATTTACTCGGCATTATTAATTTTGGTTATTTGTTTGTGTATATATGTGCTGTTTTTATATTTTATATTTTCTTAAATAAAAAAGATGAATTTTATAAAATAAGAATAGCTTTTTTCATTGGTTTTTTTAGCTTTGGCTTACTTGAGGCATCTTTCATTGGGAATTACTTCTTATGGCCAATATTTGCATTATGTTTTAACTCTTTTGGTCGAAAAAATATCAGATTATTATGATTTTGGATGAGTAGGTATATGAAACATTTAGAAAGGGTTGGAATAGTAATAATTTCTTTTAATCCTAAACTAGAGAATTTAACTTTTTTAGTTAGTCAATTATTAAATTATGCAAATATCTCAGTTTATGTTGTTGATAATGCATCTTCATTCAATGTAGATGTTGGAATTCAAGATGAAAGATTAAAACTAATTAAACTTAAAGAAAACACTGGAATAGCAAAAGCGCAGAATGAAGGAATTGAGCATGCGCTAGCAGACCAAGTAGAATATGTCTTGTTTTTTGATCAGGATAGCACTATTCCAGATAACTACTTAAATGATCTTTTAGATGATTATATAAGCTTGCAGAATCAAGGTATAAAAGTTGGTGCAATTGGACCAAGATTTATAGATGAACGTTTTGGATTTTATTATAAAACAGTAAATATGTCGAAACATGGCTTTCGAGATAAAATGGATACATCCAATATAACGGAACCATTACATTCTAGTTTACTGATATCTTCTGGCTCTCTAATTGCTATTGATACATTGAAAGTCGTAGGCAATATGAGAGAAAACTATTTTATTGATTATGTAGATACTGAATGGTGTATTCGTGCAGAAGCTATGGGTTACAAAAACTACGTTTCATCTAAAGCAGTTATGAAGCATGCTATTGGTGATAATATATTAAAGTTTAAATATTTTAATGTGCCTGTGCACTCGCCTTTTAGGCGTTACTATCGTGTTAGAAATGCATTTTACATGGCAAAAGAAAGCCACGTACCAACTTTGTTAGTGCTACGGGAAATGTTATTTAACTTTATTCATCAAGCCATACTTGTCACATTTGAAAAGCAAAAAATGAGCTATATAAAATCATATTTTAGAGCTATTCGTGATGGTATTTTATACTGGGTAAAATAATTTTTGGAATTATGAAATGTCTAAAAAAGTTTCTTTTGTAATATTAACTTGGAAACGTGCAAATATGTTAAAAATTTGCGTTCCAAAACTTATTGAATCTATTCAGAATAAAAATGATTGTGAGATCATTATTTTTGATAATGCTTCAAATGATGATACTGAAGCCTTGTTGAAAGACCTTGTTTCAGAATTTTCATCTCAGATTGATATTAAATATTATATTTCTGACAAAAATTTACGTTTACTTGCTTATAAAAAGTTATTCAAAATGGCGACGGGAGATATTGTCATTGAGGTTGATGATGATGTTTTGGCATATCCTACTGCCGTTGATCAAGTTTTTATAAAATACTTTGAAAATTTTAAGAATTTTGGTTTTTTAGCGCTCGACGTTATTCAAAATGAACATACAAATGGTTCTAAACCTGAGTCACATCATTATACCGATGTCACCGTCAATGGTTTGACTGTGGAGAGTGGACCGACAGGTGGCTGGTGTGCTGGATTTAGGGCCAAGGATTTTAAGAAAATTTCTTGGTTGTTTAACATGATGCCTTTGACTATGAAGTCTGGCGAAGATGGAGCCTTGCAACACTTATTTAAGCTTTTTGGTAAAAAATCTGGCATTATTAAAGACCATAAATGTTTTCATGCATCAGGTTCTTTTTATTCAAAGCAGTTTGATCAATTAGAGCGTGATATAGAAAAATATCAAGCAGCAGGGCTTGATAACTTTGTTAAGAACTATACGCAAAATAAATAATATATTCTTGAAGAAATAAAGCATTGATTAAATAAGGATCAATGCTTTATTTTGATTGATAAGGTTGTGGGTTAATCAAATTGCTGTAAGCATATCTGATTCATTTTGTTTCGCCCTGTATCAAAAAACCAGCCCCACTTATTAAAATATTGATAAGCACTTTTTAGGTGAGCTTTCAAAAGTGTCTTATTCTTATACGAGCCTTGCTCATGTAAGTGAGTGACATGGGCCTGAGGGTAGTAAATGGCTCCATATTTCTCAGCACAACGTCTTGATAAATCCACATCTTCCATATACATAAAGAAGCGTTCATCAAAACCACCAAGTTCAAGTAGCGCATGACTTGAAAATAGCATGAAACATCCAATCAAATTAGGAGCAAATATTGGCTTTTCTATAGAAAACTTTTTGAGTAAGTACTCTTGGTCAAGTTTTTCACCTAAAGCGGGAGAAAAACGTCGAGCAAATAGGTTCATTGGTGTTGGTAATAAACGAGCACCATGCTGATCTACACCGTCACCTTTAAAAATTCGAGGTAAATATAGACCAGCTTTATTTTCAGATGCAAAACTTAATAATTTTTCAAATTGAATATTATCAAATGCAATATCGGGGTTACAAATTAAAAAATAGTCGCTGTCTTTTGCATATTGTTTGATGGCTAAATTATGGCCATAGCCAAAACCGAAATTACCTTGCGACTTTAAATAAACAACTTTTTCATGAACGAAAGTATTTGCCCAGTCACTTGCTGAATTATCTACCAAAATGACTTTATGAATAGATGGAGCATTGAGTAAAGAGTCTAGTGTTGGCTTAAGTTCTTGATAACTGTGGTTATATATTACAATAGAGGCAATGACATTGATATTTGAAGTCGTTGTTTGGTTTGGAGTATCAGTTGCCATTAATATGCGCCTTTTCTAAATAGAACAACGAGAACAGTTTTGGCTAAAATCTTTAAGTCCTGAAAAAAAGACCAGTTTTGAACATATTTTTTGTCTAAGAGAACGCGAGTATTATAGTCGACATCATTTCGACCACTTACTTGCCATAAACCAGTGAGCCCTGGGGTGACGTGTAAATAATAAATAACATTATCTTTATATTGAGGTAATTCTGCTGCTGTTACAGGGCGTGGTCCAACAAAACTCATTTCACCCTTCATAATGTTAATCAATTGGGGCATTTCATCCAAACTAGACTTTCTTAAAAAGTGCCCAATTTTTGTAATTCTGGGATCATTTTTTAATTTATAAGTACTATTCCATTCTTCACGAGCCTGAGCATCTGAGGCGAGTAATTCTTGTAATAATTCTTGAGAGTTGCTGGCCATTGAGCGAAACTTTAGACATTTGAATGTCTTACCATTCTTTCCAACACGTTCATGCCCATAAAAAGCACTTCCACCATCAAGTTTTACGATTATAGAAAACAATATAAAAAACGGGGATAAAATAATAAATAATGCAACAGCTAGACAAAAATCAAATATTCTTTTGACCGGAGATTGAATATAGTTAATTTTTTGATCAATAACGGTTTGTTCTGGTAATTTTGTATTCATGTATCACGTCTATTGTGCTCAAAGAACATTTTTACAATTGTAAATCTTTATTTATTACAATTGAATTGAAAATAAAATCTATACGAGATTCTATATGAAATATAGTGAAGACTTCAATATTTGAAATATCAGAAATTTCTATTTAGGTACAAAAGTACACGAAAAACATTAAAATAACGGAATTTTTTTTTTATTTTAGCTAATATAACCTTATCAATAGTATTTTATACATGTAGTGAAATTTTGAGTCCATAATATGATGAATTTTAAAAAAAAACTTGCCTTTTTTATTATTTTAGCAGGTTCAGGAACACAGACCTTTGCTCAAGGAATTTTACTTAACAATTCAGATTTACGTAATGACCTTATTTGGTTAAACCAGCAAGGTGTGATTCATGTAAGTACATCTACATGGCCGCTAAGTGGGGATGAAATATTAAAAGCTCTTGAACAAGCAAATGTTCAGACGCCAGCACAAGAAAAAGTTATTACCTCAATAAAAAATAACTTAAAAGTAGATAATGGTCAGTTTAAAGTGGGTCTATTTGCCGAGACAGATCAGAGCTATCTTCCTCAATCTTTTGGTGATGTAAGTAAGTCGCAATATCAGGGTAATATAGAGTTAAATGGAGGGGGAGATAATTGGGATGCTAAATTACATGTCAACTTGGAAAAAGACCAAATAGATGACAACAATGACGATGTGAATGTAGAAGGATCTTATATTGCGGGTAAACTTTGGAATCAATGGGTGGTTGCTGGACAAATTCCAACATGGTGGGGACCAGGTCATGAAGGTAGCTTAATTCGTGGTGATGCTTCGAGACCTGTTTATGGTTTTACCATGCAACGAGCTATACAAAATGCTTTTGAAACAAAATGGCTGTCTTGGATCGGTCCTTGGCAGTATCAAGCTTTTGCAGGTCAACTTAAAGATTATCATGCTGTTCCAGATGCAAAATTATTAGGTTTGCGATTAACGGCTCAACCCTTCCCTTATTTAGAGGTGGGTGCTTCTCGTGTATTACAATGGGGAGGAGAGGGGCGCTCAGAAAGCTTCAGTACATTGTGGGATGCCATCAAAGGCAATGATAACGTATATGATACGAATGAAGATCGTTCGAATCAACTCGCGGGTCTTGATTTTCGTTTAGAATTGAATGGTATATTAAAATTACCAGTTAGCCTTTATGGTCAAGCAGTTGGTGAGGATGAGGCGGGAGGACTGCCATCTCGTAAATTATATCTAGCTGGTGTCGATTTTGCTTCTAGCTTTAAAAATATGCCTTATAGTGTCTATGCTGAATGGGCAGATACGCGTACGAATGGAGATGTATGGGGATATACCTATAATCATTCAGTTTATACAGATGGGTTTTATCAACATGGCTATCCTCTTGCTTATCCTATTGGTGGGGATGGAGAAATGTATTCAGTAGGGGGGGATATTCGTTTTGATTCAATGAATCGGCTAAGTGGTCGAGTTTTATATACAAAAGTCAATCAGTCAAATCTTGCGATTAATCAGGCTTTTCCCCAAGAAGATAAAATTAAGGCTTTGGATTTAACATGGACGCATTATTTAAAAAGTCATATTCCGTTAAAAATCAGAGGATGGTTGAGTGACTCTGATATTAATCATCGAGACAGTGGTGCTTCTGTTAGCATAGAAATTCCTATAGAATTTATGCACTAATTTGGAATTGCGAAAACACCAAGCTGATAATTTTCAGTTCTAACTATTGAATAGTGATTAAATTCCTTAACTCCTTTTTGTAAATAAAATATAGATAGTGAAATGATCAAAAAAGCAATTTTACCAGTAGCAGGCTTAGGTACTCGTTTCTTACCTGCTAGTAAATCTATTCCTAAAGAAATGGTCACGGTGGTGGATCGTCCAGCCATTGAATACGTGGTACATGAAGCGATTGCTGCGGGTATCGAACAAATTATTTTGGTGACACATTCATCTAAAGCTTCCATTGAAAACTACTTTGATCGTAACTTTGAGCTCGAAACCACTTTAGAGCATAAAAAGAAATTTGATCTGCTCAAAGAGATTACAGATATTGTTCCTGCACATGTGAGTGTGGTGAGTGTGCGTCAGCCACAACCTTTAGGTCTGGGTCATGCAGTACTTTGTGCCAAAAGTATTGTGGGAAATGACGACTTTGCAGTGTTACTGCCAGATGTGCTGGTGAAAGCCAAATCTGAGCAAAATGATTTAGCAAGTATGATTCAGCGTTTTGATGAAAATCATGCCGCGCAAATTATGGTAGAAGCAGTGCCCGATGATTTAGTGGATCAATATGGGATTGTGGATGTTGCAACAATTCCACAAGAAGGTCAAAGTCAAATCATGCAGGGTATTGTAGAAAAACCTGCGGTGGGTGCTGCGCCATCCAATCTTTCAGTGGTGGGCCGTTATGTTTTACCAGCCAAGATTATGCAGTTATTAGAGCAAACGCCGAAAGGTGCAGGTAACGAAATTCAACTGACCGATGCAATTGCCATGTTACAAGAGTCAGAACAAGTTGAAGCCTATCGGATGCAGGGACAGACTTTTGACTGTGGTAGTAAATTGGGCTATTTAAAAGCGATTTTACATTATGGGATTGAACATCTTCAACTAGGTCATGATTTTAAAAATTTAATTCGTGAGCTTAATCTCTAAATAAAAGTTAGGTATAAAAAATGAAGATTGCGATATTAGGGACTACGTTACAGGCTGGCGTATTGGCAGCTTTATTAGCCGAATATGGTAATCAAGTCTATTGGTGCTATCAACATTCGCATCTATCCACAACATCCATAAATATTCAATACCAGGATGAAGAGGTGAATCGTCGTTTAAGTAAACAACGTGAAGCCAAAATGTTGCTACAAAGCACATTGGTAGATTTGCCTTTAGATATTGATACTTATCTATTTTGTTATAATCCAGCTGAATTCAAACTTGCCTTAAACACATTAAAAGAACTTGCATTACGCCCGATTATTCATCCAAAGTTGATGGTCAATGGCTCAACTTTTGGTTTGCATGGAACGGATAAGCTGAAAGCAATTTTACCGAATGATGACTGGGTGTATTTTCCTGACGTCATTCAGGAAGGTAATGCGATTAATAGTGTTCTGAATGTCAAACACGTCATTATTGGAGCAGAGACAGAAGCTGCCAAATTGATGATGGAAGAACTCCTTCGCCCATTTTTTCGCTATCAAAATCAATATTTATTTATGCCGATTCTGGATGCTGAATTTACTAAATTGAGTATTTCAGGCATGTTGGCGACGCGAATTAGCTATATGAATGATTTGGCTCTCGTGGCTGAAAAGCTAGGCATTGATATTGCCAATGTAAGGCAAGGAATGGGCGCGGATACCCGTATTGGTTCAGCCTATTTATCGGCGGGTGCAGGTTTTGGGGGGGAGAATTTCTCGCATGATATTTTGACCCTATCTAGCGAAGTCTCTAAAAGTGGTGCGAAAAGCCGTTTGTTAGAGCAGGTTTGGGAAATTAATGAGCAACAAAAAGAAATTCTATTTCGTAAGCTCTGGAATTATTACCATTCAGATTTAAATGGAAAAACCGTTGCGATCTGGGGTGCAGCATTTAAAGAAAATACATCAAGTATTCATAATTCTCCGATTCATGCAATGTTAGCTGCATTGTGGGCACAAGGTGCTAAGGTGCAACTGCATGATCCACAGGCTTTACAAGAAATTTATAAAATGTATGGTGAGCGAGATGACTTGATTTTGAGTCTGGACGCTTATGACGTAGTGCAAAATGCAGATGCACTTTGTGTGATTACCGCATGGAAACAATATTACAGTCCTGATTATAAAAAACTACAGCAAACAATGCGTCATCCCCTTATTCTGGATGGACGTAATCTTTATGATCCTGATTTTGTAAAAGCTCAGGGTTTCGCCTATGAAGGTGTTGGTCGGCTATGAATGAAAATATTGAAAAATTTCCAAAGCAAAATAAACAATCAGCAGTAATACAACTTCAATCTCTTGCTGAGAAGATGCAAGACATGCATCTGAATCAATTATTTGAACAACAAAATGATCGATTTGAGCAGTTTTCATTGGGTTGCGATGATTTGACTTTCGATTTTAGTAAGCATCGAGTCAATCAGGACATAATACAGTCTTTAGTGGCATGGGCTGAAGCTAAAGATTTGAAGGAATGGATTAAGCAATTATTTTCACAAGAGCTGATTAATTATACTGAAAAACGCGCTGCTATGCACTGGGCATTGCGATTACCTAAAAATACGGTGCAGTTTTCTGAACTGTCAATGCAAGTCAATGAACAACTGGATCGGATGTTTCGATTGGTTGAAAAAATCCATGCTGGACAATATCGTGGCGTAACAGGCGAAGTGATTCAAGATGTGGTGAATATTGGCGTCGGTGGTTCTGATTTAGGTCCATTGATGGTGACACATGCTTTGTCTGATTTTAAAGTGCCAACAGCAAAACCATTGGACGTACATTTCGTCTCGACGATGGATGGTAGCCAGCTCTCTGACTTATTACATCAGTTACGCCCAGAAACGACGCTATTTATTATTTCATCTAAGTCTTTTGGAACGATTGATACGCTATCTAATGCTGAAACGGCGCGTTTATGGCTGGAAAAGGCACTAGGTGATCGTCATTGTGTCTTAAAAAGTCATTTTATTGGCGTGTCGACCAAACCTGAGAAAATGACGGAGTGGGGCATTCATCCTGACAATCAGCTATTACTATGGGATTGGGTCGGTGGTCGATATTCCTTATGGTCATGCATTGGTTTACCGATTGCGCTTAAAGTGGGTGTTGAAGGATTTCAGGAACTGTTAGCAGGTGCCTATCTAATTGATCAACATTTTCGTCAGACCCCATTTCATGAAAATGTACCTGTGATGATGGGGTTGCTTGGGGCATGGAATACTAACTATTTAAACATGCAAACTCATGCAGTCTTGCCTTATGATGGCCGTTTAAAATATTTTGCCTCTTATCTGCAACAGTTGGAAATGGAGTCGAATGGGAAGTCAATTCAACGTGATAATCACAAGGTTGAATCTGGCACGTGTCCAATTGTTTGGGGCGAAGTGGGACCAAACGCCCAACATGCTTTTTATCAATTACTGCATCAAGGTACGCATGCGGTGAGTTGTGATTTTATCGCGCCAATTCAACGCTATAATGCCAATCATTTTACCTATGTTGAAAATGCTGAAGCATTGATTGAGCAACATCATTTGGCCTTATCCAACTGTTTAGCGCAGTCTCGGCTTTTGGCCTTTGGTAATCAGGCTTTAGATCAAAAAGAGCTAGAAAACTTACCCATCTATAAACAATATACGGGTAATCAACCGAGTTCGACTTTTTTAATTAAAGAGTTAAATCCAAAAACTTTAGGCATGCTGATTGCGCTATATGAACATAAGGTTTTTGTACAGTCTGTATTATGGAATATTAATCCCTTTGATCAATGGGGGGTAGAAAAAGGCAAGGAAATCGCCAATCAAATTTTACCGATCTTAAATGGTCAGCAACAAGAGACAACACATCTGGATGCCTCAACGCGAGGTTTGATTGAGTTGCTGCTTGGAAATAAAAAGGCTTAGGATAAAGATGGCAAATATTTTAGTGACTGGCGGCGCTGGATATATCGGTTCACATACTTGTGTTGAATTACTCAATGCAAATCATAATGTCGTAGTATTTGATAATTTATCAAATAGTTCTATAAAGTCGCTTAATCGAGTTCAGGAATTGACTGGAAAATCTCTGACTTTTGTGGAAGGTGATATCCGTAATAGTGAACAACTCGATCATGTGTTTGCACAGCATCAAATTGATGCGGTGATTCATTTTGCGGGTTTAAAGGCAGTCGGTGAAAGTCAGCAACAGCCTCTAATTTATTTTGATAATAATATTGCGGGAAGTATTAATCTCGTCAATGCCATGCAACGTGCAGAAGTCTTTAAGCTTGTATTTAGCTCATCTGCAACGGTTTATGGCGAGCTGAATTCATCGCCGTACAGTGAAAATATGACACTCAGTATGCCAAATAATAACTATGGCTATACTAAATTAGTTATTGAGCAGATCTTAGAAAAGACAGCTGAAGCTGATGAACGTTGGTCAATTGCCTTATTGCGTTATTTTAATCCGGTCGGGGCGCATCAAAGTGGAAGAATTGGTGAAGATCCGCTTGGTATTCCAAATAACTTAATGCCTTATGTGACTCAAGTAGCGGTCGGTCGTCGTGAGAAATTAGCGATTTTTGGTAATGATTATCCTACTTTGGATGGAACATGTGAGCGAGATTTTATTCATGTGGTTGATTTATCAAAAGCGCATGTCTTAGCTGTCGATAATCGCTTGAATCATCGAGGTTGTCGTGCCTGGAATATTGGAACAGGTATCGCGATCTCAGTTCTACAAATTAAGCAAACTTTTGAAAGAGTAAATGGGGTTTCCATTCCTACAGAGTTTGTTGAGCGTAGGGCTGGAGATTTATCCGCTTTTTATGCAGATGCTTCACGAGCAAGAGAAGAGTTAGGCTGGAGTGCGCAATTCACGCTAGAAGATATGCTGAAAGACAGTTGGCATTGGCAAAAACAAAATCCAAATGGTTATCGGGATGTCGAATGATCAGATCAAGTTCTGTTTGAATTTTGATCATGTATTATAGTTCTTTCATTAGTTCCTTTTATTTCTCTTTTAAGGAGAAAATAATGAGAATCTAAACAATGATGAAAGAAAGCTATTGATTTTAAAAAGTAACTTTCGAGCTGCTTTTTTCTGTTGGGTTACATTCTGAATAAAGTAAGCCTATCTCGAATATATGCTAAAATAAAGCTTTGTTGTATTTCTCCCAGATCTGCCTATGTCGTTTTTACGCCAGCAATTGCTGTTTATTGGCGTTGCTTTTTTATCTGCATGTATTGGTGTCTACATTGGCTGGGGCGATGCATTTACACTTAAAAAGTTTTATTTATATATTGGCTATAACAAAGTTCTATTCGCCGTTTTATTTAATTACGCCATTATTCAGCTTTTCTTTATCGCCACTGGACGTCAATATACGGCGTTGATTTTAAGTCAAATTTTTGTGATGTTTCTGAATTTTATTAATCAGAAAAAACAACAATATTTATTCAGCAATCTCAGTCCTGAAGATGTGTTTTTATTACCTGAGGCGATGAAAGCTTCACCGTGGTCATTACAACTGATTTTCTTTATTTTAATTGCACTGTTTCTTGTGGTATTGGTTGTCGCAATCAGAAAAGAAGAAAAAACAACGATACATAGTTATGTTCCGAACACGATTATTTTCTTTTTTATCAGTAGCAGTTTGATATATCTCAATTTCATTATGAATCCGACCGGGGCTTGTCAGCGTGAAGATCGT
Organism: Acinetobacter sp. 479375; assembly: GCF_000581715.1. Classification (NCBI taxonomy): domain Bacteria; kingdom Pseudomonadati; phylum Pseudomonadota; class Gammaproteobacteria; order Moraxellales; family Moraxellaceae; genus Acinetobacter; species Acinetobacter sp. 479375. The sequence continues at coordinate 70,479 of NZ_JEZN01000002.1, forward strand.
CCCGCCATTTGTAATCAACTCGCAGATTTTCCCAATACGCGAAATGACTGGGTTGGAGATTATCGTAAAATTCAAAATTATGGTTTTAGTACATTTTATATTTCTAAAATACTTGATCAGGTGACAGATCGATTATTGCCCCGTGCGCAAGTGTCCGAGCAGGTGATACAGGATATTTTGCATCAAAATCCAGAAGTTAAAGGTACTTTGGCTGATGATGCAATAAAACCTAATATCGTGATTATTATGCAAGAATCCTTTTGGGATCCGCGACATCTGGATCAGGCTTTAGGGCGTAATTTATTGCCTTTTTTTCAGAAAAATCAAATCTCGCAATTGATTTCTCCTTCATTTGGCGGTGGGACAGCCAATGTTGAATTTGAGGTATTGACCAGTTTAAACACGGCATTTTTTCCCAATGAATTATTGTATGTGTCTAAAGTGAAACGTCCGATTTATGCGTTACCTTTTTATCTGGATGGTTTGGGGTATCAAACCATTGCCATGCACAATAATTATGGCTACTACTATAATCGTAATAAGGTCTATCCTGCTTTAGGCTTTCAACAATTTATTTCTTTAGAGAATATGGTTTCGCAAGAAAAACGACCTCAGATATTTAACGCAGGCGGGTGGGCGACGGATGTGCTGATTTACGAAAATATTAAGAAAGTTTTGCAGCAAGGAGATCAGCCCAAGTTTATTTATGCGATTACGGTTGAAAATCATCCAATGTACAATGATGATCGTTATGGCAAACAGCAATTTAAGTTCAGCAAAACGCTTTCAGAGCTCAACCAACGAAAACTCAGTACGTATACGGCTGGCGTTGCACGAGCAGATCAGAAATTATCAGAATTAACTGCGTATTTAAAAACCTTAAAACAACCCACCATTGTGCTGGTTTTTGGCGATCATTTGCCAAATTTGCAGGGCGTTTATGATGAATATGATTATTTTAAAAATGACCCAGAACGCACGGCTTTAAAGAACTATCAAACGCCTTTGGCGATCTGGAGTAATTTCCCAATTCAGAAAAAAGTGTTACAGCAGGAGTCTGTTCCAAGCAGTTTCGTGGCACCCAAATTGCTACAGGTCGCAGGATTGCCGCTTTCTCCATATTATCATTTTATGCGGCGCTTATCGGGTTGTTATGCGGTGATCCACCCTAAATTTTTGATGCCTGCTTCTGAGTGTAAGCATGATGCCAAGCAACTTTTAGAGCAGTATAAAAATATTAATCAGGATAGTTTATCGGGTGAAAATTATCTTTATGGTTTAAGTCTAACGCCAGACAATACGGCTGAGATTGAGTAATCTCAGCCGTATTTTAATTTGATTATTTAAGCCTGAATGAGTGCTGTTAACTCATCGACATAATCTTGCATTGGACGAGCCTGTTCACCGCGACTCTCGATATTCAAACGCAGTAAAGGTTCGGTATTGGAAGCACGCACATTAAAACGCCAAATACCAAAATCTAAACTGACACCATCGGTACGGTCGATTTGTGGATGTTGCGCTGCATAATGATCAAATAGTTTCTGAATGGTGATTTGCGTATCTGCCACTTTGAAGTTAATTTCACCACTACATGGAAACTTCGCAATCATATTCTCAACCAAAGTTGAAAGCGATTGACCTGTTTCAGACAGTAGCGCGATGGTCAGTAACCACGGAATCATGCCACTATCACAATAAGCAAAGTCACGGAAATAATGGTGTGCACTCATTTCACCGCCATAGACGGCATTGTGTTCGCGCATGACTTGCTTGATAAAGGCATGTCCAGATTTGGATTGTACGGTTTCACCCTGATATTTTTCCACAATATCTAAAGTGTTCCAGACCAAGCGTGGATCATGTACGATTTTTTCACCCGATTGTTTGATCAAAAAGGCTTGAGCTAACAGACCGACGATATAATAGCCTTCAATAAATTGACCTTTTTCATCGAATAGAAAACAACGGTCGAAATCGCCATCCCAGGCAATTCCCATATCTGCATGATGTTCAATTACGGCATCGCAAGTGCTATCACGGTTTTCAAACAAAAGTGGGTTAGGAATGCCATTTGGAAAAGTGCCATCTGCTTGATGATGAATTTTAATAAATTCAACAGGTACATTCAGACTTTTAAATTTTTCTTCAATCGCATCAATCACGTGCCCCGCCGCACCGTTGCCTGCATTGACCACCAGTTTTAATGGTTTGATTTTTGCTGGATCAATATAGCCCATCAGGTGATCGACAAACTCAGGAAGGATGTTGTAGTGACTGGTCGTTCCTTTATGTTCAACATCATTGAACTGTTGTGATTCAGCCAAAGCTTGAATCTCTTTTAAACCTGTATCAGCACTAATCGGGCGCGCATTTTCACGTACCAGTTTCATGCCATTATAGTCCATCGGGTTATGGCTCGCCGTAACCTCAATACCGCCTTGTACATCCAGATGGAAGGCAGCGAAGTAAACTTCTTCGGTACCTGTCATGCCTAAATCGAGTACATTCACGCCTGCATCATTTAAACCGCGAATGGTGGCTTGTTTTAAGCCTTCACTGCTTAAACGGATGTCACAACCAATCGCAATCGTTTGAGGTTGATAGATTTGTCCATAAGCGCGACCAATCTTATAAGCAATATCTTCATTCAGTTCAGTTCCGAGTTTGCCTCGGATATCATAGGCTTTAAAGCAAGTTAGTGTCGTCATTTCTAGAATAGTTAGCGTTAAAAATTTGTGAAATGATTATACAGAAGTTTGGTTAAAATCCGAGTTGCAAATCAGAAGGTTTACATGATTCAACAGTATTGAATTGAAGCTCTTTTCAATTAGACTTTTTTATCAACCCATTTTATTTCTTCCTATGGGAGAAAAATAAAGAGGGTTTAAACAATGATGAAAAAAGTTGATTAAAGACATTGATATCAGGACATATTTTTAAAAATTTCATAACAAGATTTACGAAACCATTGATGGCTGGTTTTATGATGACAACACATATGCCAGTGTTGTTTGATGCTATACGTTGGAAAATCGACAGGAGCATCCAGAATTTGTAAATTATCACGTGATAACAGTACTTTACTTAAATAATAGGGCACCGTCGCAATCGCATCGGTTTCCTGTACCATCAAGCCGACGCCAAGATAGCTCGGTAGGCGAATCAAAATATCACGCTTCACACCACTGTTTTGTAACGCATTTTCAATCTGGTAATGTCCCACACCTGTATCAATATCGATATGCAGTTCGCGCATATAATCTTCAATGGTAAAGTTCTGCGCGTTAATACGTGGATGATCTTTACGTGAAATCACCACATAGCGCTGTGAAAATAGTTTTTGTTGATAAAAGCCATCTTCAAGTTGTGGTAAAAACCCAATTGCCATATCAATCTCACCATTGGCCATCTGGTAACTGGTTTCCAGACTGATCGGACGGACATTGATGCGAATTTGCGGCGCACTTTGTGCCAAAAAATTGGAAATTTTGGGTAAAAGTACCAGATGTGATACATCGGTCATGGCAAGTGTAAGTACCATGTCAGATTTAGACGGTTCAAAATGCAGACTAAAATTATTAATGCTCTCGACTTTATTGATCACTTCACTGACCAGTGGAAAAATCTGTTTGGCCAGTTCAGTTGGAATCATTTCATTTCCGACCCGTAAAAATAGCGGATCATCAAAATGTTGGCGAATTTTAACCAAGCCATTACTAATCGTGGGCTGACTTACGCCAATGGCATCTGCTGCCATCGAAACACTTTTGGATTTATAAATATGATAAAAAATATTCAGTAAACGGCTGTCTAAATCGAACACCTATTTTTTCCTTTTTCCCAAACAGATGAATTGACATCTTCTGTCAAGAATCTACCGATCTTAATGATTCGTCAATCCTTGTATAGATGGACTGATCTAAAAGCAGAACTGACGCTAATGAAAGTCTGGTTTATACGAAATTTGACTCAAAATTAAAACAGCGTTTTATGCCAAACACTATTTTTTGAAATCCGAGAATGATCAAGGTGGATTCTTGTGCTGAAACTTTAGTCGTATAGGTCAATCATACAATGCCCGCTAAACACCAGATTTTATCATGTTTTATTATTGGTCATACCAATAATGTTTTAAAGTTGCCCTTGAAATGCTGATATAGACTATTTATGATGCATTTGTTTATAAATTCCTTCTGTATTTTGTTTTTTAATTTAAATTGGTAATACCAATTTTAACATAAATACTGAATCGTGATGATTCATCAAACAAATATCTGGCAGCATTTCAAGGAGATGACAATGCTCAATGTTTGGCAGCAAGTTTATGATCCACTGGCGAATATCTGGCTTTCTAGTCTGATTGCCTTAATTCCAATTATCTTTTTCTTTTTAGCGTTGGCCGTATTTCGTTTAAAGGGCAGTATCGCGGCGACTTTAACCGTGATGATTGCATTGGCTATTGCGTTGTTCTTTTATCAAATGCCTGCGGCAATGGCCTTTGCTTCGCTCATTTACGGTTTTTTTTACGGCTTATGGCCGATTGCATGGATTATTCTAGGCGCGGTATTCCTATATAAAATTTCGGTGAAAACAGGTCAGTTTGACATTATTCGTTCCAGTATTTTGTCCATTACTGAAGATCAACGTCTACAAATGCTGTTGGTAGGCTTTGCATTTGGTACTTTTCTGGAAGGGGCTGCGGGTTTTGGCGCGCCAGTGGCGATTACCGCTGCTTTACTGATGGGGCTTGGTTTTAAACCTCTATATGCTGCGGGTCTATGTCTGATTGTGAATACGGCGCCTGTTGCCTTTGGTGCGATGGGGATTCCGATTATTGTGGCTGGGCAGGGTTCTGGGGGGGATACCATGGAAATCAGTCAGATGGTAGGTCGTCAGTTACCTTTTTTAGTCATCATCGTATTGTTTTGGATCATGGCAATTATGGATGGCTGGCGTGGTGTCAAAGAAACTTGGCCTGCGGTGTTGGTCGGTGGTGGTTCTTTTGCCATTGCTCAATATTTAACTTCAAACTTTATTGGGCCAGAATTGCCTGATATTACAGCAGCAATTGCCTCATTGGTCAGCTTAACTTTATTGTTTAAAGTCTGGCAGCCAAAGCATATTTTCCGTTTCGCCGAAGCAGAAAAGCTAGATCAACAAACGGCATCGGTCACCCAATATTCGTTTGCACAAATTGCCAAAGCATGGTCTCCGTTTGCGATTTTGACGGCGATGGTGACTTTGTGGAGCATTAAACCGTTTAAGGATCTATTTGCCAAAGGTGGTGCACTCGAACATTGGATCTTTAAAATAGAAGTTCCAGATTTGCATCGTCTGGTGGAAAAAATGCCACCGATTGTGGCTGAACATACGCCTTATGATGCGATTTATAAATTTGACTGGTTTTCAGCCACGGGGACTGCGATTTTTATTGCGGCAGTGATTAGCGTCATTTTCTTAAAAATGAATGCGAAGCAGGCCGTGGTGACTTTTGGCGAAACCTTAAATGAGCTGAAAGTTCCGATTTATTCGATTGGGATGGTGTTGGCTTTTGCCTTTATCGCCAACTATTCAGGTCTATCTGCAACTTTGGCTTTAGCATTGTCGCATACGGGTCATGCCTTTACCTTCTTCTCACCATTTTTGGGGTGGTTGGGCGTGTTCCTGACGGGATCAGATACGTCATCCAATGCGCTATTTTCAGCATTGCAGGCGACGACGGCACAACAAATTGGGATTCCAGAGGTATTACTGGTTGCGGCAAATACCAGTGGTGGGGTCACAGGAAAAATGATTTCACCGCAATCGATTGCTATTGCTTGTGCAGCAGTGGGATTAGTTGGAAAAGAATCAGATTTGTTCCGTTTTACCGTAAAACATAGCATCATATTTACCATCTTTGTGGGGATCATCGTGACGGTACAGGCTTATATTGTACCTTGGATGATTCCTTAGCGAAATTGAAGGAAAAATAATGCGAGTCTCTGATCAGGTGGTACAAAAGTTACAGACGCTTATTGAGCAGCGTAATCTCAAACAAGGAGATCGTTTGCCTGCCGAGCGTCAACTCGCGACCAGTTTGGGGATCTCGCGTCCATCGCTACGTGAAGCGATTCAGCAATTGATTAGTCTGGGAGTTTTATCCAGTCGTCGTGGCGATGGTACTTATATTCAACAGCTACCTGAAACATGGTCGCAGCAGTTGATTGTTGAACCGATTAGCCATTTGATGCAGGACGATCCACATTATCGTTTTGATGTACAGGAATCGCGTTTGGTACTTGAAGGCGGGACAGCTTGGTATGCTGCTTTGCGTTCAACCGACGCTGATCGCGCCAAGATCCATCAGTATTTTGATGAAATAGCACGGCATCAGGCACATGGGGATTCCGCAGCAGCGGCAGTTGCTGATGCCAATTTTCATCTGGCGATTGCCGAAGCATCGCATAATGTGGTGCTGATTCAAATGATGCGCAGTTTATTTGATTTATTGCAATACAACGTCTTTTTAGGGCGTAAAAAAGTCTATGAACATCCGATTAGTGCCGATCTACTCAGTGATCAGCATTTTCAGGTGATGGATGCCATTGACCGTAAAGACGCTCAGGCAGCACGAGATGCAGTGTGTGGCCATATTGAATTTGTCATCGATCATGTACGTTCTCTGGATGAAGACGAAGCTCGCCAGAAACGTGCTACACGTTTACATAGGATTGATCCAACATGATTATTTCTTCTTCAAATGATTATCGTGAAGCGGCGCGTCGTCGTTTGCCACCTTTTTTATTTCATTATATTGATGGCGGGGCATACGCAGAATATACGCTGAAGCGAAATGTTGAAGATTTATCGCAAATTGCATTAAGACAACGTGTGTTGAACGATATGTCCAGTTTGAGTCTGGAAACCAAACTTTTTAATGAAACCCTGTCGATGCCTGTGGCATTGTCTCCTGTGGGTTTAACAGGCATGTATGCACGTCGGGGTGAAGTACAGGCCGCAGTCGCCGCAGATAAAAAGGGGATTCCATTTACCTTATCGACTGTTTCTGTGTGTCCGATTGAAGAAGTTACGCCTGCCATTAAGCGTCCGATGTGGTTTCAGCTCTATGTGTTACGTGACCGTGGTTTTATGCGCAATGCACTGGAACGTGCCAAAGCAGCGGGTTGTTCGACCTTGGTATTCACGGTAGATATGCCAGTACCGGGCGCACGCTATCGCGATGCACATTCAGGCATGAGTGGCCCCAATGCAGCGATGCGCCGTTATTTGCAAGCGGTAACGCATCCACAATGGGCATGGGATGTCGGTTTGTTAGGACGTCCACATGATCTGGGCAATATTTCCAAATATTTAGGTAAGCCGACTGGGCTAGAAGATTATATCGGTTGGTTGGGTTCTAATTTCGATCCATCCATTTCTTGGAAAGATCTGGAATGGATTCGTGAATTTTGGGATGGCCCGATGGTCATCAAAGGCATCTTAGACCCAGAAGATGCCAAAGATGCGGTACGTTTTGGCGCCGATGGGATTGTGGTGTCCAATCATGGTGGGCGTCAGCTCGATGGCGTGATGTCCTCAGCACGTGCCTTGCCTGCGATTGCCGATGCAGTCAAAGGCGATTTGACCATTCTGGCCGATTCCGGAATCCGTAACGGTCTGGATGTGGTGCGTATGCTGGCGTTGGGTGCAGATAGCGTGATGTTAGGTCGAGCATTTGTTTATGCACTTGCCGCCGCAGGGGGACAAGGAGTAAGCAATTTACTGGATCTGATTGATAAAGAAATGCGGGTTGCCATGACCTTAACCGGTGCAAAAAGCATTGCAGATATTAATACGGATTGTCTGGTACAGGTCAATAAATTGATGCAAGCCGAATAAAAGGATCGATTTGATGACACAACAGCCTGTTATAGCCACGCAGCTATTGAATCAGCTTGAAAAGATCGTGGGTAAATCCCATCTGTTGACCGATGATCAACAGACTCGGCAATACCGTCAGGGTCGACGCTTTGGTGAAGGCAAAGTGTTGGCCGTGGTCTGTCCAGGAACCTTGTTGGAACAATGGCAGGTATTACAGGCTGTGATTGGCGCAGATTGTATTGTGATCATGCAGGCGGCCAATACGGGGCTGACCGGCGGCTCAACACCTTATGGCGAAGACTATGACCGTCCTGTGATTATCATGAGTACACGTCGTTTAAAAGGCATTCAGGTGATTCATCAAGGTAAACAGGTGGTGTGTTTACCGGGTGCGACGCTGGATAATCTTGAACAGATTTTAAAGCCTTATCAGCGTGAGCCGCATTCGGTGATTGGTTCGTCCTGTATTGGCGCATCGGTGTTAGGCGGCGTGTGTAATAATTCGGGTGGAGCATTGGTTCGTCGTGGGCCAGCCTATACTGAACTGGCACTGTATGCGCAGGTGGATGATCAGGGACAGTTACGTCTGATCAATCATTTAGGCATTGATCTGGGACAAACTCCAGAGGAAATTTTAAGTCGATTAGAGCAGCAGCAATATCAGGTCAGCGATATACAGCATGATGCAACGCGTCAGGCATCCGATCAGCGTTATGCGCATGATGTGACACAGGTGGATGCAGATAGTCCAGCACGATTTAACGCAGATCCTTCACGTTTGTTTGAGGCTTCGGGTTCAGCGGGAAAAGTTTGTGTATTTGCAGTACGTTTGGATACGTATGAAAAAGTGGCAAGCGATGTGTTCTATATTGGCAGTAACGATGCCAATGACCTGACGGCAATTCGTCGTTATCTACTAACGTCGTTACCCAGTTTACCGATTGCAGGGGAATATATTCATCGTGATGCATATCGGATTGGGGAGAAGTATGGCAAAGACACGTTTCTGTTTATTGAAAAATTTGGTACCGCCAATGTCCCGAAAGCTTTTGCTTTAAAAGATAAGGTGGATGGTTTTCTGGAAAAATTTAAAATTAAAGGACTGACGGATCATTTATTACAAGCGTTGACTTTCTTTTTGCCGAATCATTTACCTAAACGTATGACAGAGTTTCACGATCAATATGAGCATCATTTGATTTTACGAGTGGAAAACAATAGTAAAGATCAGACTGAACAATTTTTAGAAGAATATTTTGCTGTACATGCGACTGGGGCTTATTTTTTATGTGATGAGGAGGAAGGCCGAAAAGCCTTTTTACATCGCTTTGCCATCGCGGGGGCTGCGATACGTTATCGCGATACCCATCGTAGCGAAGTAGAAGATATTGTGGCACTGGATATTGCCCTGCGCCGTAACGATCGAGACTGGGTTGAACAACTTCCTACTGACATGGAACAGAAAATTTTACATAAACTGTATTATGGGCATTTTTTCTGCCATGTGTTTCATCAGGACTATATTGTCAAAAAAGGCGTTGATCCTTTAGCGATGGAACATCAAATGTGGACATTGCTGGATGCACGTCGAGCAGAATATCCAGCAGAACATAATGTAGGACATTTATATATCGCCAAACCAGCGTTAGCCAATTTTTATCAAAAGCTCGATCCGACCAATAGCTTTAATGTCGGAATTGGACATACGTCTAAGCTTAAATATTGGGGTAAAAGCAAGATTTCATCCTAGTGGGTTACATAGTTGCAACTTTATCCTTGCTAGAATTCGTCATAATTTAAAAGTCTAAATCAAACAACTCACGCTAATTTTAAGCACCTGATAACAACTATTTTAAGGAGCAGAAGATTGATGCACATCAAGACCATATTGGCTGCATTGGCAGTTGCAACATTAATGACTGCTTGTATCGTGACGCCTGATGATCATATCAATCAATCAGGCCGTCAAGCAGACCCCGGTTTTAGCCGTCCACCTGCACATGATCATGGTGGATTGCGACCTGGGGAAACCACCCATGATCATCCCGATCCTGGTTATAACTATCCGTCAGGCTCAAACAATGGTGGTTTACGTCCGGGAGAAAATAACCAGTCAAATCAGATTGATCCAGGTTTTAACCGACCAACTAACCCTGATCCAGGGTATGGTCGTTAATTTAAACGTAAAGTAACAAAGCCCGAGATGTTTATCTCAGGCTTTGTTTAATGCTTCGTCGTGGATCAATGCTTAAGCTGGTGTAGGCGCTTTAGCCAAGACTTCTGCCACAGCTTTTGCGACCACATAGATATTATTCATGTTGAGACCCGCGACACAGATACGGCCACTGCGCACCAAATAAATGGCATAGTCTTCACGTAAGGTGTCGACTTGCTCGCCAGTAAGACCTGTATAGCTAAACATGCCTTTTTGTTCTACCAGATAGTTAAAGTCGCGATCTGGCAAGGCTTTGCTTAATTCGTCACGTAAGATTTGACGCATTTTAATAATACGTTCACGCATGTGCTGAACTTCGCCCTGCCATTGTTGATTTAACTCAGCATCGTTAAGAACCTGATCCACCAACCAAGCCCCTGTGGTAGGTGGGCTAGAATAGATACGACGTACAGTGGCTTTTAACTGGCCAAAAGTGGCTTGAGCGGCTTCAACATCATCACAAACAAAAGTCAGACCACCGACACGTTCGCCATAAAGTGAGAAAATTTTGGAAAAAGAGTTACTGACGATAAAATTCAGACCTGCTTGATCCATCGCACGAATCGCATAAGCATCCTGATCCATACCATCGCCAAAGCCTTGATAGGCAATATCTAAAAATGGAATCAGATTGCCCGCTTTCAGTACTTCAATCACTTGATCCCACTGTGCAGGATTTAAATCTGCGCCCGTTGGGTTATGGCAGCATGGGTGCAATAACACAATACTTTGTTCAGGCAGTTGTTTCAGGGCAGAGAGCATTCCCTCAAAATTCACACCGCCCGTTTGGGCATCAAAATATGGATAAAAATGGGTTTTAAAGCCTGCTCCATTAAAAATGGCTACATGGTTATCCCAAGTCGGCTGACTGACCCAGACTTCAGAATTTGGAAAATAATTTTTAAGAAAATCCGCGCCAACCTTAAGCGCACCTGAACCACCTAAAGTCTGAATGGTGACAGCGCGACCACTTTTTACAGCAGGGCTATTTGTTCCAAACAATAACGCTTGAATCGCTTCACGATAAGGTTTGAAGCCTTCCATTGGCAAATATAGCTTGGTTTTGCTTTGCAGGGGTTCAATGCGTTTTTGCGCTTCAATAATGGTATCAAGCTGAGGCACAATACTGTCTTCATTATAATAAAGACCAATACTTAAATTGACTTTGCCTTGACGTGGGTCGGCATTGAATTGTTCCATAAGCGATAAAATCGGATCGCCTGCATATGGGGGGATATGTTGAAACATCAAAAAAATCCTTTCATTTCGCAGTTTGAACCAAAACTGCGCGGAGTTGGTGCGAGTGCATGAGATTTAAGCAAACATCAAACCTGACTAATGTAGCAGTAAGACCTGTATCGTGCCATGCTCTTCTAGTCTTAGAACTGAAAAATTCTTAATCTTGGTTTGCAAAGATTACTGAAGTGAATGTTAAAACTTTTTTATACTTCGATGCGTTTTTTAGGATAGAAATGCATTAAAAAAGTGCAATTTTCTAAATTTTAGCCAAAAAAAACCACACAGGGGAGTGTGGCAAAAGTTTTAAGCTCTGAGGACTTCAATTTAAAACTTGAGACTTAAAGGAAGCTTAATTTGCGGAAACAGTATGCAAATTCTCTTTTGACGAGAATATATCTGAATAAAATTCTTTATTGAGATAAATCTAGATACAAAGTTTCCTTAATTTCTTCCATCACCACATAGCTATGCGATGAAGCCGATGCAGGCAGTTTTTTTAAAATATTGCCCAATAATTTTCGGTAAGCACTCATTTCTTTCAATCTGGCTTTGACCAGATAATCAAATTCACCTGAAATTAAATGACATTCTAACACTTCCGGTACTTCAATCAGATCACGGGCAACTTGATCAAATACATCGCCTGATTTGGCAGAAAGCTTAATTTCCAGAAATACCAGTAAATTTCGATCGACATGTGCAGGATTGAGCCGTGCATAGTAACCTATGATGATGCCCTCACGTTCTAGCCGCTTGACCCGTTCTGAACAGGGCGTGGTTGATAAGTTGACTCTAGACGCCAATTCACTGATCGCAATACGTCCTTCACGTTGCAGGATATCCAGAATCTGCCGATCAGTTCGATCCAGTGGTCGCATTATTTTTTTCCTTTTTTTAGAATTTCTACACGACAAAACTGCCAATTTTCCTAGATTATAGTGCCTAAAACAGTGAAATAAACTATTGAAGCAAAAATATACTAGTTAAATTCACTGGACTGCGTGAGGGAAGAAAAATGCGCGTGATCGTTTTAGGGAGTGGTGTGATTGGTGTCGCAAGTGCGTACTATCTTGCGCAACAGGGAGCACAAGTCACGGTACTGGATCGTCAAGCTGGGCCTGCCGAAGAAACCAGTTTTGGTAATGCAGGACAAGTTTCCCCAGGTTATTCGACCCCTTGGGCAGCACCAGGGATTCCGTTTAAAGCAGTGAAATGGATGTTTCAGCATCATGCACCGCTTGCGATTAATATTGATGGCAGCATGTGGCAACTACAATGGATGGCACAAATGCTGAAAAACTGCAATCTAGAAAGCTATACCAAAAATAAAGAACGGATGATGCGCGTGGCCGAATATAGCCGCGATTGTTTAAAAGAACTACGTGAAACCACGGGGATCAGTTATGAAAACCGTGCCAAAGGCACCTTGCAGGTGTTTCGTAACGAATCCCAACTCGAGGCGGTTCATCGGGATATCAAAGTCCTCAAAGAGTGCGGTGTCAGTTATGAATTGCTTGATCAAAATGATTTAGCCAAGGTTGAACCCGCACTGGCATATGCCAAAGACAAGCTGGTCGGTGGTTTACATTTACCCAATGATGAAACAGGTGATTGTTATTTATTTACCAATGCATTAGCAGAAAAAGCCAAAGCGTTGGGGGTTGAATTTCAATTTAACCAAAATGTTGAAGCCTTGCTGGTCGAAGGTGATGAAATCAAAGGTGTTCGAGTCAACGGTCAGGTTTTAACTGCGGATCGTTATGTGTTGGCATTTGGAAGTTATTCGCGCGATTTCCTCAAACCCTTGCATTTAAATTTACCCGTTTATCCTGTTAAAGGTTATTCACTGACGATTCCGATCGTTCAGCCTGAATTTGCACCGCAATCTACTGTGCTTGATGAAACCTATAAAATAGCCATTACCCGTTTTGATCAGCGGATTCGTGTCGGTGGAATGGCGGAACTCAGTGGATTTAATCTGGGATTGAATGAGGATCGTCGTGCCACCTTAGAAATGGTCACTCAAGATCTGTTCCCAGGCGGAGATATGGCGCAAGCCTCATTCTGGACAGGTTTACGTCCAATGACGCCAGACAGTACCCCAATCATCGGTGCGACGCGGTTTAGTAATCTGTTTTTAAATACAGGGCACGGCACACTTGGTTGGACCATGGCCTGTGGTTCAGGCAAGTTGATTAGCGACCTTGTGCTTAATCATCAGCCTGAAATTAGTACCGAAGGCTTATCGATCCTGCGTTATTCACACGCAGCTTAAGATCAAATACTCAAGTTCAGGGAAGAACCATGCCACGTCCAATCCGTGCCATCATTCATCAAAATGCTTTGGCACATAATCTTAACATTGCCAGAAAGCATGCCTCACAGCATGAGGTCTTTGCAGTAGTAAAGGCCAATGCGTATGGGCATGGCATTGAACGGGTTTATCCCGCCCTCAAAACCGCTGATGGTTTTGCCTTACTAGATATCGATGAAGCCAAACGCTTACGTGCACTCGGCTGGACAGGGCCAATTTTGCTGCTCGAAGGCATTTTTTCAGCGCAGGATTTGTTTGACTGTACAGCTTACCAACTCAGTTTTAGTGTCCATAGTGAAATACAAGCGACATGGGTGCGACAGCATCCTGAGCCTGCTCAGTTTGATATTTTCCTGAAAATGAACAGCGGCATGAATCGTCTGGGTTTTCAGCCACAGTATTACCGCGAAATATGGCAGTCACTTCGATCTTGCAACACAGTAAATAGCCTCACGCATATGATGCATTTTTCCGATGCCGATGGTGAGCGTCTGGGGCAATCTGGGATTGAGGTACAGCTCAAAATCTTTGAAGACACAGTGCAGGATTTACCAGGTGAACGCTCGATTTGTAACAGCGCTGCGATCCTGCGGCATGGTTCGCAACTGACTTCTAAAACTGTCCGTGCGGGCATTTTACTTTATGGCAGCTCGCCTGATTTTCCCCAACACTCGATTCAGGACTGGGATTTACAACCCAGTATGAGTCTACGCAGTGAAATCATTGCCATTCAAGATTTACAACCCATGCAAACGGTCGGTTATGGCTCAACCTTTCAGGTCGAGCAAGCCATGAAAATCGGGATTGTGGCCTGTTGTTATGCCGATGGTTATCAGCGTATTTCTGCTACGGGTACGCCTGTGTTGGTCAATGGCATCCGCACTCGCACGATTGGTCGGGTCAGTATGGATATGTTGGCGGTCGATGTGACCGAGATTGCAGATGCGGTAATTGGCAGTGAAGTGGTGCTTTGGGGCAAATCTCGTTCGGGTACGATTTTGCCAATTGATGAAGTCGCAGCGACCTCAGACACCGTGGGTTATGAATTGATGTGTGGTGTAACCGCACGTGTTCCATTTTTTATTGAAGCATAAGGATAGAGTGATGTCAGTCTCTAATATTGAAAGAATTAACAGCAATCAGGTGATGAGTTCGGCTACCATTTTTAATCAAGTGGTGTATTTGTCGGGACAAGTACCCAAAAACACGGAGCTTGATATTGAAGGTCAGACCCGCGAAATCTTGGCGACCATCGATCAACTTTTAGCGCAGGCGAAAAGTGATAAGTCGCGTCTGCTTTCAGCGCAGCTTTTTATTAAAAACCTAGATGACTTTGCTCAAGTCAATGCGATCTGGATTGAGTGGTTAGATGGATTGGCAACGCCTGCCCGCGCTACGATTCAGGCAGATTTAGTCAATCCCGCGTGGTTGATTGAAATCGCCGTGATTGCAGCACAGCAATAAACCGATTGATCTATTTTCATTCATCTAATGTTTAATTTTAAAACCAGAATTGCCACGGAAAAGGATGCCTTCTGGTTTTTATTTTGATGCTACTCGGCATCAATTCTGCGGTTTCTGCCTTGTTATTTTGGTTGGCAGTCACACAGAATTGATCAAAAAAAGGGACATTTAAAAAGGATATTTAATCATGACAACAGTACGTCATTCTGAAGACGAACATTCGTCGCATGATCTTCAACGTAAACTCTCCAATCGACACTTGCAACTAATTGCGATTGGCGGTGCGATTGGCACTGGGCTATTTATGGGTTCTGGTAAAACCATTTCATTGGCAGGACCTTCAATTTTATTTATTTACATGATCATTGGGGTCATGTTCTTCTTCCTGATGCGCGCGTTGGGCGAGCTATTGTTGGCGAATCTGCATTACAAATCGTTTGTTGATATGGCACATGATTTGATCGGCCCGAGTGCAGGCTATTATATGGGTTGGACCTATTGGCTCGGCTGGGGATTGGTGGGGATAGCCGATCTGGCGGCGATTATTAATTATCTGGGTTTTTGGTTGCCTGATGGCGTAAGTTTTACACCGATGGGACAAGCACTGATCAGTGCGGGCTGTGTATTGTTTGTATTGGCGCTGAATTTGCTCACCGTGCGTTTATTTGGTGAAGTCGAATTCTGGTTTGCTTTGATCAAGATTTTGGCGATTCTTGGATTGATTGCAATTGGTGGTTTTATGGTGTTTAGCCATTTTCAGGCACCAACGGGTACCGTTGCTTCTTTAAGTAATCTCTGGTCTTCGGGTGGCATGTTTCCTAAAGGTACCGAGGGTTTTTTAGCAGGTTTTCAGATTGCGGTGTTTGCTTTTGTCGGAGTGGAGCTGATTGGCACCACAGCAGCCGAAACCAAAGATCCGAAAAAGAATTTACCCAAAGCGATTAATGCAATCCCGATTCGGATCATTTTGTTTTATGTGTTGGCATTATTGGTGGTGATGTCAGTCACACCGTGGAATATGATCAGTGCTAATAAAAGCCCATTTGTTGAATTATTTTTACATGCAGGGATTCCAACTTCAGCGATTATTATGAATCTGGTGGTACTTTCTTCAGTAACCTCCTCCATGAACAGTGGTGTGTTTTCGACCAGTCGGATGCTATTTGGTTTATCCCGTGGGGGGCAGGCACCGCAAGCATTGGCGCGGTTATCCAAACGCGCTGTTCCAGCTAATGGTTTGGTGTTTTCCTGTCTGTTTATTATGGCGGGTGCGGCATTACAGTATTTTGTACCCAATACCATTGAAGCCTTTACCTTAGCCAGTTCTCTTTGCGTGATTTTATTTATTAGCGTTTGGGGGCTGATCATGGTGTGCTATCTGCGTTATCGTAAACTCAGACCTGAATTACATGCCCAGTCGACCTTTAAAATGCCGGGTGGAATCTGGATGAGCTACGTGGTATTGGCATTCTTGCTGTTCACCTTGGTGATTTTGGCACTGGAACCCGATACATTAAAAGCCTTATATGTGAGTCCGCTATGGTTGTTGATTTTGGCGGTAACGTATCAGTTGCTGTATAAACCACGTATCAAGCGACTCAAACAGCTAAAAAGTTCTTAATTAAATCGCGCTTTTTTGAGGGCATATCTATTTAAATAAATATGCCTTTTTTATTTTAATTAATTTGATAAATTATTTTAATCCCAACCAAAATCATAGGTTTTATAATATCTAATTTTAAAAACAGAAATGGATGAGAATGATTATTTTTTAAAATTAAAATATTGTTTTTATTAGTTATTTAATTTTAATTAATTTATTTTTGAGGTTTTTGTATAGGGTTAAATGGATTATAATAAAAAGATAAAGGTATTTGGGTATATTGAAATGTCAAATGTTTTGATTCAAAAATATAATGTTCCAGGACCTCGTTATACCAGTTATCCGACTGTTCCTTATTGGCAGGAAGATACATTCTCACTAGAGGCTTGGCAGCAAACCTTGCGCCAATCTTTTATTGAATCAAATGCAAGTGAAGGCATCAGCCTGTACATTCATTTACCTTTTTGTGAAAGCTTATGTACTTTTTGCGGTTGCCATAAAAAAGTCACCAAACGCCATGAAGTTGAAGCGCCGTATATTGCGGCGGTACTCAAAGAATGGTCATTGTATTGTGAATTATTGGAAGAAAAACCGATTATTCGTGAAATCCACTTGGGTGGTGGTACGCCGACCTTTTTTTCAGTCGAACATCTACAACAACTCATTCATGGTATTTTGGATCAGGCTGAGATTGCTGAACATCATGAGTTTAGTTTTGAGGGGCATCCGAACAACACCAGCAAAGCACATTTACAGGCGTTGTATGATCTCGGGTTCCGTCGCGTAAGTTTTGGGGTTCAGGATTATAGTCTAAAGGTTCAAAAAGCGATTCATCGCATTCAACCGTTTGAAAATGTCGCCAATGTGACGCAATGGGCGAGAGAAATTGGTTATGACTCGATTTCCCATGATTTGGTGTTTGGCTTGCCTTTTCAGGAATTGGACGATGTGCTGTATACCATAGACCAAACTAATCGATTATTGCCCGACCGTTTGGCTTTTTATAGTTATGCGCATGTGCCGTGGATTAAAGGCAATGGTCAGCGTGGTTTTAAAGATCATGATGTGCCCAAAGATGAAGTGAAACGAAAACTTTATGAAGCCGGCAAACAAAAATTGCTGGATCATGGTTATGTCGAAATTGGGATGGATCATTTTGCCTTGAAAACTGATCCGATGTATCAGTCCTTTTTACAGGGTCAGTTACATCGTAACTTTATGGGGTATACCGCATCTAAAACCCAAGTCATGATTGGTTTGGGTGTGTCTGCGATTAGTGATAGCTGGTACAGCTTTGCTCAAAATGAAAAGGTATTGGAAGACTATTATGCTCGACTGGAAAACAATGAAATTCCAGTGTTTCGTGGACATGTTTTGACGTCAGAAGACCTGATGATTCGCCAGCATATTTTAAATCTCATGTGTCAGTTTGAAACCTCATGGCAAGACCCAACGCAAAGCTTTGAAGAGTTGCCGCGAGTGTTACAGCAGCTTGAAGAAATGCAGCAAGATCAATTACTGAAAATCGGTGAAAAAAGTATGCAGGTTACAGAGCAAGGCAAGGCGTTTGTTCGTAATATCTGTATGGCATTTGACTTGCGAATGAAACGTAAAATACCGAATAACCAGATTTTTTCGATGACGATTTAGTTTAGCTTCAATTGACGTGAACAGCTTAGGGTTTTAAATAACCTGAAAGCTGTTGGAAGTCTGCTTCAATTGCAGCTAGGGCTTTTTGCTCCATATATCTAAACTGCTTTAAAATATCAAAGCCAAAAGCGGTGACGATCGCCCCACCACCTGATTCGCCACCTTTATAGGTTTCAACCAAAGCCGAAGCATAAAGTTGATTCATGGTTTCTACCAGTTGCCATGCGCGACGATAGCTCATGTTCATTTTTTTAGCTGCTTGAGAAATGGAACCTGTCGCTTGAATGGCTTCGAGTAAGTCCGCTTTTCCAGGACCAAAAGCAATCTCTTGATCAACCATCAACCTAAGACGTAATTTGAGTTGAGCCATTGTTAAGCCATAATGATCATAAAAAGGAAATCAGTAAAATTTTATAATGAAATACAGAAAAGTTCTAATTTAAAAACAAAAATAAAATTATATTTATATTGTTTAATAAATGATTTATCTTGAGTTAAATCACTAGAATAAGTTGTTGGTTTTAGATTTGTATTGATTGTTAAATGATTTTCTTGTATTAAATATAATAAACTATTTTAGCTATTAGGTAATTTGAAAATTTATCTTAGATGATGTTGTTATAGGTGAAATTTAAGAATCTTAACTATAATGAGTTTAATTTTGATTAATCATATTAAAATGGTTGGTTTTAATGGGTCGAAATTCTAAATAAATAGTCAATTTTAGGTGTCTTCTTTTTGTTCTATCTCATTATTTCTATAGTGTTTTTTTTACATTGTTTTTGATGACAAAAAAGCAATCGCAAAATGATAAGAAAATAAATAGGCCGATTTGTATATTTTAAAGTATGAAAGTCTAGTTTTATTTTATTGGTCAAATAATTGAATTTTATTTGTATTTATTCTGAAGATTACATTGTTTCGGATTTTATAAATATGAATGAGTTTATTTGTATTGGGCCAACTCTTGCGAGATACTTTAAATGGCTAATGTAAAGATTGTATCAAAAAAAACTCATGAAATTCTTTTGGAGGGTCAAAAAGATAGTTTAACGCTTTTAGAACCTTCTGTGGTTCTATTGCAGGTTGATATTAAGGATGTGAACCGAATTGAAAAAGATGGCCGAAATGTCAAAGTCACATTAAAGGTGTTTTGGTTCGTACTTTTAGTAGCATTAATGGTGCCAACAGCATTGATGGTTTGACAATTGATACAGTTGCTAATACTTGGAAAATCGTAAATGCCAATTGGGGCGCTAATCAGCTAGAAGGTGGAAATTACACCGCTAAAGCATCTGTAGTAACTAAAGATGGTTCTGGAGGACAATCCTCAACTGATCAGGCGATTACAGTTATCGAACCTAAAGTGATACCTGTAGATAACAAAGCTGATGATAGTGATATTGGTTCAAAAATATATGCACTTGATGATGGTGGGTATCTATTGGTTTGGGCTCAAAACCAAACTAAGTCTACAGAGACTAATGGAACTTCAAACTATGATTTAGTTGCGCAGCGCTATGATCAGACTGGCCAAAAAGTTGGTGGATTTATTAAAATCACTGATACACCGACGGGGGTAGTGCTAACTCTGAAGGATATGGTGACCGTATGGATATGTGGGATAGTTATGGTGGTTTTAATGTCTATATAGATGCTAATAGCCATTTAACTATCGCATATACAGCTAGTCAGGGTCAAAAAGGCTTTGTCAAAGTTTATGACGATGCTATGAATTTACTTTCTACTTCTCAAGTAAGTGGAGGAGATTACTACTTCGGCTTCAATACGGTTGCAACTAGTAACGGTAACGTGGTTGTGTATACTTCTGGTACACTTCAAAATTACAATGTGTATTTTTCTGGTTCCAATAACAACTATGCGACAAGTACGAAATTAACCGATGAAACAAACGGAGGAAATGGTTATATTTATGGTGCATCACAAACACCAGCAGGTGCAGCGATTGGTAATAAGGCTTCAAATATTGAAAGTTTGAGTGCAATCAGTTTGGGTGGTAGTAAAGTACTTATCCAGTATGCTGATTTTACAGCAACCAATATAAATCCAACAAAGCAAAACTTGATGGTCGTGGATTACGCTTCTGACGGTAAAGCAACGATTGTGACGAGTATGGTTGCAAACATTTTTGATAATGGTTGGCAAGTTGGCGCAAAATCGTTTGCATTGAAAGAAGGTGGTTTTGTAAGCCTTTGGGCTTCAAACCATGAGTCAGCAACGGCAGCGACAGGTACCGCAGCGAAAGGTACAATGGATGGCTTTGATGTTTATGCACGTCGTTTCAATTATGATGATGTGACAAAGACGATTACTGCTCTGGATGCTCAGGAAAAACGAGTCAATACTACTACTGATGGAGTCAATGGTGTGGGGTATTCAACCATGGCAACTGGTCATATGAGTGGTGTTGCTCTTGAGCATGGGGGGTATGTCATTGTTTGGACCAAAATGTTATCTAATACTCTCAGTGAGGTTTATAGTCAGTCATTTGATGCAGCAGGTAATAAACTGGGTGGAGAAACTTTAGTTTCTACACAAACGGTTGATGGGACAGGTAGTGTTGATACACTTCCATATGTGGCTGCATTAGCGGATGGTGGTTATGTCGTAACTTGGACTAACTCTAATCAAGATTACAAAGTGAACTCGCTCACAGCAGATATTAAATCGGTTATTGTTAATGCTGATGGCAGTATTCGTGGTGAAGGTGAAGCTCCGTCTATGTCTGCTAAATATCTCACTGGTGAAGGTGAGTTAATTGGTACAGATGGTGTGAATACATTAGACGGTCGTCATGGTGCAACTGTGATGGAAGCAGGCAACGGTAATGACTATATCATCATCAAAGATACTAACTTTGATTTGATTGATGGTGGTACAGGATCAGATACGCTTGTCTGGGATTCGAAGGCAGATTTAAATCTTGGTGATATTCTTTCCAAGGTGAATAGCATTGAAACCATTCACTTAGGAGATGAAAATGCAAATACGCTTACGATCTCAATTGATGACTTACTATCTATTTCTTCAACGGATATGTTAGTGGTACAAGGTGGAGATACAGATCTAGTTAAACTTGTTGATCAAGATGGTTGGGTGTCTGCTGGTACACAAACTTATCGTGGTGAAGTCTACCAAGTTTATACTCATCAAGAGAATATCGATGCGATGCTGTGGATTCAGCATAATATTGATGTTATTGGTTAAGTAACTATATCTCTAGCATAAAAGGAAGTCGGTCATTTTATTGACCGGCTTCTTTTTGATTTTAAATTATAATGATTTTTATGATGATGAAATCCAATTTAGATATATTATTGTTTTTATGTGATGGCTATAGAAAATTATCTAGCTTATTCAAAATTCAGTTCAGGTTTTTTTTGATAATAGATAGTTTGTTTATAGTTTTATTTACTATAACAGACAATAAATGTTTAAAAGATACGCCCAAATAACTTGGAATAATAAACAATGAACTATCCGCTATTTATATTCGTGACGACATTGTTTGTTGGTGTTACAAGTACTCAAACTCAGGCAAATAATAATCGCGATGAAAATAAAATTAAAAATATCTTTGATTTTTTTTCAGAGACTTCAAATCAGCAATATAAAACGGTCAAATTTAGTGAATTGAGTAACTTTCAGTATGACCCATCTCGTGTTGATGAATTACCTCGCATCGGATCGAATAACCTTCCTACAGGCAGATTATCTGCCTTGGCAGATTCCAGCAGGTTACAGCACAGTAATTTAATTGATGCAGTAAAGATCGGTGTACAACGCAACCCTGAGATCAGCCAAAGTATTGCTAGTCTTGCTGCAAAAAACTCCAATATCGATGTGGCCAAAGCCCAGTACTACCCACAACTCACAGCTGGAATCAGTACAGGTGATTTAACCACAGGCGAACGTGGTCGCCAGCTATTGACCTTGAGTGCTACCCAACTCTTGTATGACTTTGGCAAAGTCAAATCCAGTGTCGATACCCAACAAGCCAAACTGATTGTAGAACAGGCCAACGTACTGGTCAGCATTGATGATATTGCCTATCAGGTTGCCTCTGCGGTGATCAATATTGAACGCTACCAACGCATCAGCCAGATTGGAGAACAACAGGTGGCAGGTATCCAGCGCATTCTGGATATTGCCAACTTGCGAGCCAATGCAGGGATTAGCAGTCAAGCTGACCCTGTACAGGCCGAATCTTACTTACAATCGGCACAATCGAGCCTGATCGCCCAACAATCCTTACTGCGACAATACCAACAGCGGCTACGCACGCTTTTGGGCTTTGATGTCAGCAATAAAAACTGGACGATTCCAGAAAATCTGGTGCAATCCTCTGATCTCTTTAGAGATCCAGAATTTAACACCATCCCAAAAATGATTTCAGCACAGGCAGAAGTAGAAGTTGCCAAATCCCAAAAAAAAACAAACTCAGCTCAGCCTCTATCCGACCTTATCTGTCAAAGGTTCACTGAGCCAGGCCCTAAATGGGGTCAATCCCAATAACAACAAAGACGATGGCTTTTATAACAGCATCATGCTGGAAGCCTCCAGTAACTTCTTTCAGGGGGGTGCAGTGGCTGCCCAAGTAAAATCTGCCAGCTATGCAGAAGAAGCGGCACGCTCCAAAGTCAACACCGTGTATCTGGATGTACTGGATCAACTGCGTACCACACGCGAAAACATCGAAAACAAACAAAGACAAATACAAGTATTGTCAGAACGACAAGCAACCACGGTCAGAATCCGTGAGCTATATCAGGAACAATATAAACTGGGGACGCGCTCAGTACTGGATTTGCTTAACGCAGAAATGGCCATTCATGCGGCCAACAACGAACTTGAAACTGCACGTTATGACATTTACAACAGTCTGGTGCAATTTATCCAGACCACGGGACGGACTCGTCAGGCCTACCAACTAAACCATCTTTCAATTCAGGGATTTGAGGTGCAACCATGAGTCAAGCATTCAATTATCAGCCGTGGTTACAATCCGTCCTTGTGATCGCCAAACACTATCGGATCGAACCGTCAGAAGAACGCATCCGCCTTCAACTGGACTGGAACCAGAACCACACGGTGGATGACGTACTATTACTGATTTGCCGACAAATGGGACTGAACTATCGCAAACTTACCTTCTCAAACGAACTCTTAAACCCATGGCGCTTGCCCGTCATCGCAGAATTTCATGATGGACAAGTCGGGGTCATAGACAAAGCGGATGGAGAAGGACAGGTCAGCATCCAGCTCAGTGGAGAACAAGGCTTAGCCCAAAGCTTTCGTCTGGATCAACTTAATAGCCTGATCAAAAACATCTATATCGTACGACCAGAAACATCAATTCCTGATGCACGCGTCGATGAATACATCAAACCCTATGAACCGAGCTGGTTCTGGTCGATTGTTCTCAAAGACTGGAAACGCTATATCGATATCATGTTCGCCTCACTGATTGCCAATATTCTGGCATTGGCGACCATTATCTTTTCCATGCAGGTGTATGACCGTGTGGTTCCTTCCCAGTCTTATCCAACCCTATGGGTATTGGCAGGGGGGGGATTACTGGCAGCGATCTTTGAATTTGTATTACGTGTTGCCCGAATTTATCTGTCCGATATCATTGGAAAACGAGCGGATCTGAAAATCTCAGACCGGGTATTTGGCCATGCACTACGCATCAAAAATAAAGAACGCTCCAAATCAACAGGGACTTTTATTTCACAAGTCCGTGAATTAGAAGGAGTGCGTGAACTGGTGACCTCAACCACCATCAGTGCCATTGCTGATTTGCCATTCTTCTTCCTGTTTCTGGTGATTTTCTGGTTGATTGGCGGGAACTTATTCTGGGTGATGGTCTTGGTGGTGCCATTGATGATTGTGCCAGGACTGCTGGTACAAAAAAAATTAGCCAAACTGGCACAAGAAGGCATGCGTGAATCCTCAATTCGTAATGCCATCTTAGTGGAAGCAGTACAGGGCATTGAAGACATCAAACTACTGCGCGCTGAATCCCGCTTTCAAAACCAGTGGAACCACATGAATGAAGTCTCTGCTGATATCAGCATGCGGCAGCGGAAGATCGTGGGGATACTCACTGCCTGGACCCAAAAAATACAGGGTCTGACCTATGCGATAGTGGTATTAGTGGGATGCTTTGCTGTGATTAAAGGAGACATGACCACAGGTGCATTGGTGGCCTGTTCGATTCTATCCTCTCGAATGCTGGCACCGATTTCACAAATCACGGGGGTATTGGGACGTTTACAACAAGCCAAAGTCGCAAAAACCAGTCTGGATGAACTGATGAAAAAGCCAGTAGATCAACCAGATCAGGCACATCTGATTCATAAACCTGTGATCTATGGTGACTATGAACTCAAGGGCGTAGTATTTCAATATGGACAGGATGATCCCAAACCGACCTTGATCATCCCGAATCTGAGCATACAGGCAGGAGAAAAGATTGCGGTACTTGGGCGTAATGGCGCAGGTAAATCGACCTTACTACAACTGCTGTCTGGCATGCAATTTCCACTACAAGGCAAAATCAGTCTGGATGGTTTGGACTTAAGCCTGATTGATCCATCAGATATCCGTCGTGACATGGGACTTTTAAACCAAAATGCCCACCTGTTTTACGGCACCATTCGAGAAAACTTAACCCTTGGCGCACCTTTGGCCAATGATGAAGATATTCTCAAAGTTCTGAAAATGACAGGTGCGTTAAGCTTCGTTGAAGAGAAAAAAGAAGGACTGGATCATCTGATTTTAGAGGGAGGTGTGGGTTTCTCGGGTGGACAACGACAAGCCTTATTGTTGGCACGACTACTGATTCGACAACCGAACATCTTACTACTGGATGAACCAACTGCATCGATTGATGATGTTTCAGAAAAAATGTTGATTGATCACTTAAAAACATGGCTAGGGCATCGCACCTTAATTGTGGCAACACATCGACGTGCAGTATTGGAGCTGGTCGATCGGATTATCGTGGTCAATGAAGGCAAAATCGTCATGGATGGACCGCGTGACCAGATCCTCAATGGCCAGAACGCCGCCACAGTAGCCCAACAGATTCAAACAGGACCAGGAGCACGTTCATGAGTGACGCACTACAACACCCAAAACGCGCGACAAAAGTGTCCTATAAAGAACCACCTTTACCCCGCGCCAGTTTAGTGATCTGGATTATCGGTATCGGCTTGCTGATATTATTGCTTTGGGCAGGACTATTTCAACTTGAAGAAGTCTCTACGGGTACAGGCAAAGTTATTCCATCTTCTAAAGAACAAGTGATTCAATCACTGGATGGTGGAATCCTGACCAAGCTGGATGTACAAGAAGGTGATATCGTCGAAAAAGGACAAGTGCTGGCACAGCTGGATCCGACCCGCTTTGAATCTAATGTAGGCGAATCGCAATCCTTACTGATCTCTGCACAGGCGACAGCAGCGCGATTACGTGCAGAAGTAAATGGTACCCCATTGGTCTTTCCCGATGAGGTGAAAAAAGATCCGAAACTGGTACAAGAAGAAACCGCCTTGTATAACTCCAGACGCGAAAATCTGGAACAGTCAATTTCGGGTTTAAAACTGGCTTTACAACTGGTTCAGCAGGAACTCACCATGACCGAACCTTTGGTTGCCAAAGGTGCTGCCAGTGAAGTAGAAGTATTACGCTTAAAACGTGAAGCCAATGACCTGCAAAATAAAATCAATGATGCACGTAACCAATATTACGTCAAATCACGTGAAGAATTATCAAAAGCCAATACCGACACCGAACAACAAATGCAGATTGTACGTGGTCGTACTGACACTTTAAACCGCACCACATTTAAAGCCCCGGTACGTGGTGTGGTCAAGGAAATTGCAGTGACCACGCAAGGTGGGGTGATTCCACAAAATGGCAAGTTGATGACCATTGTGCCACTGGATGAACAATTGTTGATTGAAGCACGTATTTCACCACGAGATATTGCCTTTATTCATCCGGGTCAGGAAGCACTGGTCAAAATCACCGCCTATGACTACTCGATTTATGGGGGGTTAAAAGGCAAGGTGACAGTGATTTCGCCAGATACGATTCGAGATGAGGTGAAGCAGGATCAGTTTTATTATCGGGTGTATATCCGTACCGATTCTGACAAGCTTTATAACAAAGAAGGCAAGTCGTTTAGTATCACGCCAGGGATGGTGGCGACGGTGGATATTCGTACGGGTGAGAAGACGGTACTGGATTATTTATTAAAACCGTTTAACAAAGCTAAAGAAGCGTTAAGAGAGCGGTAAAACCATGTAAGTAAATGTCTAGGTGGAGCATACGGGTCAATCTAAAAAAGATGATGAAGCATAAGTTTGTCATGAAGAATCTTTCATTATCTGATCATTTGCTCCATGCCTAGATAGGGTTGTGCATTTAAAAAAATTAGAAAGCATTTTTATTTTTATTGATGATTTGGGGAAATGTTGTATGGAATATATTACGTATCTAGTAATTGGACTGGTGTTGATTGCAGTAGCATGGTCTTTTTTTCAAAAACCTAAACCAGAGGGAAACAAGGCCACACCAGCGATCTTGTGGATGAACGGAACATGCGCTGTACTTTTAACGCTGAATCAACGTAATTTGAATTATGTATTTGGCGGCGTAGCCAAAAAAAAGCAAACCACTGAACTGGCTAAACAGAACCTGATCAAACATTGGGGGATACATGATTTAGAAGAAGGTAATGCCATGATTGCTGAATTGACCAGTGAACAGGGATTACATAATGCGCTGCTTTTAAAATATGTAGATGAAATGCAACTCTTAGGACTCAGCCGACAGGATTTTGAAAGACATAATCAAAAAATTACATCGAATATAAAACATCAACAATTAGACCGTGTAAGTTTTGATGCAACACAGGAATTTGCAGACCAAGCAATATTGGCATGGGATCTTGGTCGTGCGGTATATCTTTTATCTGATTTTTATCTTGCAGGCATGATCACTAAGGAAGATGCACTTCAACGCTCACTGGTGATTTGTCAGAAAATTCAGCCGTTATTTAACTCATGGCATGATTTTAATCGTAGCTATATTTATGGTTTCCGATTTTGGTTGTATTCCACAGAGACCGAGCTGAAATTAACAGCCGATCAGAATACAATTAAAATCATTGAAAAACTTGAGAAGCAAGCCCATAGCCCTTTTCAATTGGATTGGAATATGAGATTGGAAAAAGATTGGTAATTTGAATCACAATGCAGTCATTGTAGATTTAAATCGAGATATCCATTGAGTTGGTTTATCTAACACATTGATAAAATGAACTGTATTGAACACTATTGATCTATCCAGAACAAAAGCCTTTATCACATGATGAGGGCTTTTGGCATTTAGAGCCTAAGCATCGAAGCTGTATTTTTCGATCCACATTTATTTTTAGCTGTACTGAATCGTCAGAATCAAGCATATTTCAACGCTAAGCTTTAAAAAAAGCTTGGTGAGTTTAATCTGTTCTGATGATAAAACTGATTATCCTAATAATAAAACGATCTTTTTCGATGGACATCACATTTGCTGATCAAAAAACATTTAAAATCAAATGAGCTGAAAACTGATGAATAGTTGATGTGTGATCTTAACATCTTGTTCTAGCCGATGTTTATCATTGCAAAGATAGTTTTATAGCTTCACGATCAATATCCTGACCCAGTAAACCCAAGGAAATGACATGCCAGATGCAGTGAAAATGCAACGAATAATGGCAATGACCATCGCGGCTTTTGGCGCGATTGTGAGCAGTACATTTCCTTTGTCGATTATTTTTGCGCAGCAAGATATCGCAGGTGCTTTTGCAGTGACCTCGCAGGAAGTGGGTTGGGTGGTGACCCTATACAATGTTGGACAAATACTGGGTTTACCGATTGCCTTTTTGCTTTCAGGAGCCTTTGGTCGTCGACGCGCCATGATGATTGCAGGACTGGGTTTTATTCTGAGTTCTTTGTTGATCGTAATGACTCATTCTTTTGCCGTGATGTTGTTTTTACGGATCCTGCATGGTTTTTTTGCAGGCATGTTACCGATTTTAATGTTTATTATCCTGTTTTCTACCCATCCTGCGGGTCTGATTCGGACGCGGGGCTTAACCTATTTTGCACTTGCCACTGCGATTGGAATTGGCGTTTCTGCATGGTTAGGCAGCCTTTTTCTGTATAGCGAAAACTGGCATTTGCTGTTCATTATTCCCGCGCTAGGGATTATTGCTTATGTCATTCTTGCCAATTTTTTGTTTAAGGAAGATCCGATTCGACTTGAAGCATTTAAGTTGTTTGACTGGGTGGGTTATTTACTGATTTCGGCGGGTCTCAGTTTAATCGTGATGGTTTTGTCAGAAGGTGAGCGACATTTCTGGTTTGAAGCATGGTGGATTAGCGCCAGTTTTTTGGCAGGTTTTTTGTTGATGGGCTTTGCGATTATGCATTTTATTCGACATGATGCGGCATTGTTCAAATTAACTCTGTTTTATAAACCATTTAGCTATGCGCTTATTTTTCAGGTGATTTTCCGTTTTGGTTCACTGTTTATTATTTGGGTAATTCCTCAGTTTCTAATTCAGCTTTCAGGCTTTCGGATTGAACAAATTGCGGAAGTGCTTTGGCCTTTTTCTGTGGGTACTTTCATAGGCGTGATGACGGCTTATTATCTGAGCCCACGTATTGATCAGCGTATCATGATGTCACTGGCCTTATGCATTTTGGCTTTTAGTTCACTGTATTGTAGTTTTTCGACTTCACAATGGGCGATCCATGATTTCCTATGGCCTATTTTTGTGGCAGGTTTAGGGCAGGGCGGATTTTCTTTGGCGACCTTGCATCTGGTGCTATATGACATTATTCCAACGGAAGGTCCCACTTGTGGTATTGGTTTTAACTATGCACGGGTAATTGGTTTGGTGGGTGGTATTGGCATCTTAAATCACTTTATTAATGAACGTGAAAAATTGCATTCTGCCATGATCGGCGAGGATGTTCAGTTACAAAATGAGCAAACCTTATCAATGCTGGAAAGTATCCGTCACAGCTTGAGTACCGCATTAAGTGATCCGTCAGCATTAAATGCCGTGAGCTATGCACAGTTGAATCAACATATTCGGATTCAAGCTTTTGCGATGTCCTATAACGACGCATTTTTGCTGGTATTTTTCATTTTATTTATCGCATCCGCTTGTGTCTGGGTTTTCCCATACAGTAAAGCCATGCATTAACTTTGCCGAGATAAATTCATGACCACAGAAACTATTCAAGCTAAAAGACCGTTTCGTCCTTGGGTGCGTGTTGTGATTGCTTTGGTGATCATGTGTGCGCTTTTTGCGGTGGTATATTTTCTGTATTTTTACTGGAGTGTCAGTAAAAATTCACAGTCTTCTGACAATGCTTATGTCAAAGGCGATCTGACTTATATTGCCAATAAAGTCGGCGGATATGTGACCAAAGTCAATGTCTCGGATAATCAGCATGTCAAAGCAGGTCAGTTACTGGTCGAAATTGATGCAACAGACTATCAGTCTGCGGTAGATCAAGCGCAGGCACGGATTTTGGAAATTCAGGCCAGTCAACATGAGCTAGAGGAAAAAATTAAGCTGGCTCAAGATCAGGTTGAGATATCCAGAGCAGAAATTGCGGCATCCAAAGCTGCTCAGCTTCGTGCGGATAATCATCTCAAACGTACCAAAGAACTTGCTGCAATAGGGGGCATGAGTAAAAGTGAATATGACAAAGCGGTTGAAGACACGGTGAGCCAAACTTCTTTAGTCAATGTTTCTAATATTAAAATCAAAGAATCGCAACAGAATATTCAGGTGTTAAAAGCACAAAATGATTCATTAAAAGCATCGCTGGTCGCCGCCCAAGCCAATTTAGCGCAGGCGGAAAATAATTTGGCTGCCACTAAGCTGATGGCTCCACGTGAGGGAACTGTGGTCTCGCGTAAAGTTCGTGAGGGTGAGTTTGTGAGTGTCGGTAAAAATCTGATCGTGGTTGCTCCCATCCATCAGCTTTGGATTGAAGCGAATTTAAAAGAAACACAACTTGCTAAACTCGCACCTGGAGATCGGGTGGAATTTAGTCTGGACGCGATTCCTCATCAAAAGTTCTGTGGAAAAATTGATAGTATTTCACGTAGTAGTGGTGCAGAACTGGCATTGTTACCGCCTGATAATGCCACAGGAAATTTTACAAAAATTGTGCGACGTTTCCCTGTCAAAATCAGCTTTGATCCGCAACAAAAAGGTCTCGATAAAATTGCGATTGGTATGTCAGCGATTGTTAATCTGGAAGCCAATACAGCAAATCAAAGTTGTAACAACGCATAAGATTTTAAATGAGACGATAGCCTTTTTTCATATTGCCTAGTGAGCGCATGCCACCGACCAGTGTTTCGATTAACTTTTCAACCACGAGACGCTGGCCTTTGCGTGAAGCATACACCAGTTGTACCATCCCTTCATTGGACTCCCACTCGGGCAAAATATGAATTAATTTTCCCTGTTTAATGTCTTCTTCGACGGTCAAATAGGGTAAATCTGCGATTCCCAAACCATCACAGGCAGCGTAGTATACTCCCGCCAGATCATTGCAACGCATACGTGGATTAAAACGAATATCAACGTGTCGATTATTTTCATGATGCCTTAAAACCCAGACATAATCCTGTTTCTGATTGCCTAAACCGATACACGGAAAGTCTGTGAGTTGTTGATAGTTTTCGATGAGTTTGCCTTGTAAGACTTCAGGGGCTGCCACCAGACAATGCGTGGTCTTAATCACATCTCGAACAATCAGACTCGAATCTTCAGTCATCTCAAAATTGGTACGAATCGCAATATCAATATCATCATACAAAACATCGACTCGGCGGCTGGTCAGCTCTAATTCGATTTCAACTTTGGGATAAGCTTTTAGAAAATGATTGATCAATTCTCGAATCTGAAAACGCATCATCAATAACGGACAGCTAATTTTGACCAGACCTTGCGGTTCGGTACGTTGTTGTAATAATACATTTTTGGCGCATTCTACCTGTGCAATCACTTTGGCACATTCTTCATAAAACTCTTGTCCTAACGCAGTGACTTTAAAATGTCGCGTCGTTCGCTGGATTAAATTCACATTGAATTTATCCTCAAGCTCTAAAATGCGGCGACTGAGCTTGGATTTGGTTATATTTTCAGCTTCACTGGCAGCACTAAATCCACCATGTTTGACCATCAAATAAAAATAATAATAATCATCAAATGAATGCATGTTTCGGCCTCAATCAAACAGGTCGTCTTTGTTTTATTACATACTAAAATAAAATAAGAGTGATTGGCTCACTCTTATTTTTATTCGGATCGTTGGGTTGCAACTTATTTATGATCAGAATGTGTTAAGGCAAAACTGGTCATCAGATTACGATAATCAGGAATATGGTTTGAAAATAACTGACCTAGACCTTCAATGTCATTGCGCCAATCGCGGTGTAATTCACCTGCTGCACCGAACCATGTCATTAATTGTGCGCCAGCCTGAGACATACGATCCCACGCTGCATCGCGAGTAAGATGATTAAATGTACCAGATGCATCGGTAATCACGAAGACTTCAAAGCCTTCTGCTAGTGCAGACAAGGTTGGAAATGCAACACATACTTCGGTGACTACGCCAGCAATAATCAATTGCTTTTTACCCGTGGCTTTCACGGCTTTGACAAAATCTTCATTGTCCCATGCATTGATTTGTCCTGGACGGGCAATATATGGCGCATCTGGGAACAATGCTTTTAATTCAGGAACGAGCGGGCCATTAGGTCCATCTTCAAAACTGGTCGTTAAAATGGTAGGTAGATTAAAATATTGAGCAATGTCAGCCACAGCCAACACATTATTTTTAAATTTATCTGGATCAATATCACGAACCAACGAAAGTAGACCAGTTTGGTGATCAACCAGTAATACCGCAGCATCATTTTTATCTAAACGCACATATGGTTTGCTCATGATTTATCTCCTCTCTTGAGCGATTGCCAGCCTTTAAAAAAATAGGCTAGCCAAGTTTTCCATGTTAGATGAGCGAAGATGGGCATTTAAGAAAATTTATTGAGATAAACAATCATAAAAATAGGATATTTTTCTATAATTTTGGTAAATATTTTCAAATATCTAGTTTATAAGCCTTAAATTGTCTTAAATATGAGACACTGAGTTTTATGCAGACGGTATCACTTCCATCAGGATCGGCGTAAAATTTGTACAAATGCTAGCCCTGATAGAGGAGTGATGGCAATGAAGAATATTCAAGGTATTTATCAAAACAAACACATGCACTGGGTCGGTGATGGTTTTCCAGTCAACAATCTATTTTCTTATGATCGTTTTGGACAAGCCATTAGTCCATTTTTGTTATTGGACTATGCCGCACCATATGAGTTTAAACCGACGCATTCACAACGGGGTGTCGGCTCACATCCGCACCGTGGTTTTGAAACAGTGACCATTGCCTACAAAGGTGAAGTGACACATAAAGATTCAGCAGGTGGTGGTGGAACCATCAAAACAGGCGATGTGCAATGGATGACAGCAGGTGGTGGTATTCTGCACGAAGAATTTCATTCACCTGAGTTTGCAGAGCACGGTGGTTTGTTTGAAATGGCACAGCTTTGGGTGAATTTACCTGCGCATTCAAAAATGACGCCTGCTAAATATCAGGCGATTGAATCGGATCAAATTCCATTAATTCCATTGGATGATGCAGGAAGTTATATCCGCGTCGTGGCTGGTGAGTATCAAACTGCACAAGGGGCTGCCACCACCTTTAGTCCTGTGAATGTCTGGGATGGCTTTATCACTGCGGGTAAAACCCATACGTTCAGCGTTCCTGTAGGACATAATTCACTGTTGGTGGTGATGAGTGGTAATGTCTCGATCAATGCAACACATGAAGTGGGTGAGCGTTCAGTGGTCATTTTTGATCAGGCTGATGTCGATTTTGAACTGACAGCCAACAGCGATGCCAAATTTCTGGTGTTGACTGGCGAGCCTTTGAATGAGCCAATTGAAGGTTATGGGCCATTTGTCATGAACAGTAAAAAAGAAATTATTGAAGCCATTCATGACTTCAATAACGGAAAATTTGGTCGGATTAGTACAGAGGCTCAACTCAACCACTAAACCGTGATTATTTTCAAATAAGAAAGCCCTTTATCAACCTTGATAAAGGGCTTTTTCGCTGTAATGTGATGATTATCATTTTAAGGTTTTTATAAGAACTTTTTGTGATTTAGTTTGCATTTTTATGGGTTCATCCTATCGCAATTGAAGATCACTGTAAAATCTTTATTGATCGAATGGTTAATTTATCTTGTTTTTTTTAATCAGTTTTTTGAAAAATATAAGATTAAAACTACAATAATTTCAATTATTTGTTTGATAACTATAGTGTGATGTAAATCACATTTTTATTTGATTATTTTTTATTCAAAATGCTAAAAATTTTAAGAAAAACTGGTAGATTTTAATACGGTGTTTTTCATGACGATCAGTCATAATCAAAAAAATTCTCAACTGATGGATCATAATTTTGGATATCGCAATTATCGGTAGCGGAATGGCTGGTCTTGCTACCGCAAGAATTTTAAAAGATGCAGGACATACGGTGACGATATTTGAAGCCCTCTCAGGTCGAGGAATGGATAGCCATAGTATTGAATTCGAGGGCGGGGTGATCGATGCTCCTTTGCGTGTGATGAATCCCTATTTATGGAAGAATACTTTAAGTCTGGCAACGCATTTGGGTATGAAAATGTTTCCAGTACGTACCTATATGGCGTGTAGCTGGTTATTTGAAGACCGTACAGAAACTTGGTTAACCACGAACCGCAGCCGCATTGGAAACTTCCCGATTATCAATAACAAAAAAGGGATTCAACAATATGGTTGGCGTCTGGTGAAAGGAATGTTACAGCTAAAAACTGCGATTAATCAGTTTTTTAAGTCTAAACAACAGGATATTACCTTAGCCGAATTTATTAATCAGAATCATATTGAAGAAGTGTTTTGGCATGGTGCGGTGATGCCTGTGCTATATACCATTTGTACCTGTAATCCTAAAACCATCGGTGAATGGCCTGCAAAACCTTTATTGACTTTTTTGCGTCAACTGACCGATGGTGATGCTTTATTGCGTATGCAAGGTGGAACGCCTGCCTTTGTTGATCGTTTGATTGATGGGGTGGATATTCGTAGTGGTTCGGCGATTACTCAGGTCGAGCAACAGGGCGAAAAAGTAAAAGTGGTCAATACTCAAGGCGAACAAGGGTTATATGATCGCGTGATTGTGGCGACGCCCACTTCCAAAGTTGAAGAATTTTTAAATGCTGAACAATTTGCAGATGATATTGCGATCTTAAAACAATTTCGTTTTGAAGATGGCGATCTGGTGATCCATACCGATACATCGGTGATGCCGCCACGTCGCAAAGACTGGTCAGTCCTAAGCTATATGATGGATCGTAAATTTACCCGTCAACAATTTACTGTGTGGATGAATGCGGTTGAACCAACATTGGTGGGTAAAAATCCAGTGTTCCAGACTTGGCGACCTGTTACAGAAATTGATCCAAAGAAAATCATTTCTACTGTGAAATTGACCCGTGCAGTCGTGGACTCCAAAACAGTCGCGTTAAACAAGGAATTGCAACAACGTCACAAAATGCCAAATCGTAAGGTCTTTTTCTGTGGTTCATGGTCTTGCGATGGTTTACCTATTTTAGAATCTGCGGTGACTTCAGCCATGCATATTGCTGAAATTTTTAATGCGCCATTGCCGTTTGTAGGCTTAACACCTAAAGTGGAGGTTGCTCCCCAACTCGGCTACTAAATCGATGAAATTACTTCATGCGTTAACGGCTAAACTTCCTCATAAATATGCAATTGATGCTGCTCGATTGGGGGATGAACGGACACTCGCATGGAGTAATCTTGGATATTGGGACAATACAACAGATTATAAAACCGCATGTTGCCAGTTAGCAGATCAACTGGCAAACGCAGTTCAGTTAACGGCACAAGACTGTTTACTGGATTTGGGCTGTGGTCAAGGTGCGAGTTTGCAACATTGGATCGAACATTATCAGGTGCAACAGCTTAGCGCGCTCGAGTTACAGCCAGCACTTATTCGGCGGATTCATCAACATTTACCGCAGTTAGCGCACATTCAGCAGGGTTCATTTTTAGATTTAAATCAGCTTTATTTGCCAGAAGCTTTTGATGTCATCTTGTGTATAGATGCCGCCTATCATATTGACTTACAACGCTTTTTAAATGCAGTCAAACCCGTGCTAAAAACACAGGGGCGTTTGGGTTTTCATTATTTGGTTTTGTCGGAGAAATGGCGGCAACTTTCCCGATTTCAGCAACAAAAATATTCTTATTTGCTTAAAGCCGCAGATGTAAATCTGAGTCACATCACCACGCTTGGCATGACTCGGCTTCAACTTGAACAACACGGGTTTTACCAAGTTAAAAGTGTCGATATCACCGAGTCGGTATTGGGTGGTTTTGCACGGTTTATAGCTTCAAATTCCAATACAAAAAAGGATTTGGCGCAATTTAAAATACAGGCAACCGCAAAATTGTGTGATTACTTGAACAGAGAAGGCATGATTCGTTATATGCAAATCAGTGCAATAAAAAAATAAAAAGAAAATTTTAGGATCAATAGAAGGGGAAATGGTGCCGGCACACGGATTCGAACTGTGGACCTACTGATTACAAGTCAGTTGCTCTACCAACTGAGCTATGCCGGCAACGTGGCGTGAATTTTACCGAAGCCCACGAAAAAAACAAGTCTCAAATGCGTATTTGTTTGAAGATTGAACATCTCACTTGTAAAAATAATCTTGAAGATAGGTTTGGAGAAAAATGTATATTTATGCAACCATGATTTGCTCCAGATTGGATTTGAGCTTGTTGATGCGTTAAAGTTTCGCTATCTAATATGATTCCTCTTCCGAAATCTGGCTGGAGTAAGCCCTCATGGCATTAAATGATTTATTAAGCAAATTTGATCTTCCTGTCTCTGAAAATCCTGAAACCAAAGATTATGTATTTAATCACACCATGATTCGGGTGAAAAATCTGCAAGAGTCGATTCAGTGGTATGCCAAAGTTTTGGGTTTCGTGCCTGTGTATGAGCAGGTATTTGATGAAGCCGCATTTACCATTGTTTATCTGGTACGTCGTCATTTAAATGAAATTCCTGTAGACGATATTGAACGTAAACAGTGGGTATTAAGCCAATCAGGGGTACTCGAATTAACCTTAAATCATGGTACTGAAAATGATCCAGAGTTCCATTATCACAATGGCAACAATGAACCACGTGGTTTTGGGCATTTATGTGTTTCTGTTCCTGATGTCGTGAAAGAATGTGAGCGCTTTGAGCAATTGGGTGTGAATTTTCAAAAACGTCTCAGTGAAGGTCGTATGAATTATGTCGCCTTTATCAAAGATCCAGATGATTACTGGATTGAGATTTTACAGCCGACACCTCTGAGCCATACTTAATCATCTGGCGATGGCTAGCGAATAAGCTGTTCAAATCCTGCCGCATATAAAGATTTTATTGATAGAAGCCAACTCATTGAACATATCTTAGAGATGGAAAAGCATCCTTTCCTCTCAAGCTTAGAGCTAAAAATGGGAGATAAATGATTTTATCTCCCATTGTTCTAGGCAACTTGCCAAGCTTCTAAGTTTGATTAGATCGTTGAGGTTAGATCGACTACAAGATAAAAAATACTATAAGCTTTCTTGTCTTGAGATCAATCGTCTAAATATTTATTTTATAATCTAAAAATCAATAAATTAAAGCATGATTTATTATCATCTGGCTGAAATTAGGTATTGGTTTGGTTTTAAGCTAATATAATCAATTAGATCGAAAATAATACAGTTGATTTATAGAACCAGACGTAGTCTTGGGGAGTCTTACTTAAACATGCCAAAGTTAGGTTTCAGGTCTATTCGTCAGCGTTTATTTATGTTTATGACGATGATTATTTTATCGTTATTGTGTATTTGTTTTCCTCTAATGATCAATAGTTATCAAGCATTACAAGTATCTAAACAGGATCTAATCGGGGTTCAATCTTTAAGATTGTTGGCCCATACCGCCAATGAAATTTCAAGAGAACGCGCATACGCCAATAAATTGATGTCGAGTCCTTATGCCAGTCAAACCTCGCATCGGCAGGCATTGGCTCGATATCGCAAAGGTGTAGATCAGGATATTCACGAAAATCTGATTTTGCTTAAGGGTATTGGTCAGCAGCAGATTGCGCTTCAGCTACAACAAAATATGATTCATGAGCTAAAAATAGCGCGCGTCTTGGTCGATGATTATGCCGCTCTTCCTGACATTTCACGTACATCGGTTCAATATGACCATGCTGTTCAGGCCATGTTTGCAGCTTGGGATAGTTATCGTGAAATTTTGCGAGCGTTTGTGGTTCAAAGAAATAGTGTAGACAGTCAGCTCTCTGACTATGTCACCATGATTTTATTGTTATCAGATTTACGTGATCAGGCAGGACGAGTTGCATCTAATGTGATTGCATCGGTGAGTTTTCGCGAAGCAATTCCCGATAATAATCGCGCTCGTTCTCTGCAAACCCAATATCAGGCATTATATCTTTGGAACCTGATTGATACCTTGCAGCCACAATATGCCAAAACCCCTGAATATGAAAAACTGCATGAGCAAGTAAAACATGAGTTTTTGGATGAAGGTGTTGCATTAGTTGGGCAGCTTTTAGATGAAAGCCGTCGCCACGAAGCTTATTCAATGACTGGAACTCAACTTACAGAACGTATTGTGAGTAAATTCACGCCTGTGGTCGATTTACAGAAATATCTTTTGGATATCAGTGTCGAGGTGGCAAAAACACGTAAAGAAAAAGCGGAACAACAATTTATTCTCACTTTATTATTGTCGCTGTTATCTCTTGTTGTCGCTTTATTTACCATGAATTATGCACTAAGACGAATTATTCATCCTTTGATTGAAGCGAAACAGCAAATTCTTCAACTATCCGAAGGAACGGCAGACTGTTCCATCGGGACTACAGATAAGAAAAACGAGTTTGCCTTATTATTTAGCGCCATAAAAAAATTACAGCGCATGTTGCAGCAGCGTGATGCACTTGAATTTCAGTTACGCAACATTGCCAATACAGATGCTTTAACAGGTGTATCTAATCGTTTGGCCTTAGATGACTATTTAATGATTTTATCGCAGCATCCACAGAATTTGTCACGGCTATGTTTGATGATTGTTGATATTGATAATTTTAAGAGAGTCAATGATGAGTACGGTCATATGGTCGGAGATCAGGTGATTAAACTGGTGGCTGAAATTCTAAAAGCATCAGTACGCAACTCCGATTTAATTGTCCGTTATGGAGGGGACGAGTTTCTGGTTTTGGTTGAAGATATTTCGCTGGAGCATGCTTTAAATCTTGCAGAAAAAATGAGATTTAAACTGAGTCAACAAGCGATTGAAACGTCTGATCTTAAAACGCCGCTTTTTGTTTCAAGCAGTATAGGGGTAGCAGTGGGCGCGGATAATTGGCTGGCATTATTTCAAAAAGCGGATCAGGCATTGTTGAGAGCTAAAGCCAAAGGGAAGAATGTCGTGGAGGGATGAATTGCAAATCTATGAGTTCAAATTTTCATAGAGTTTAAATAATTAAATAGCAATATCATGGCTTTAAAATTTATATATAAAGTGATGCATAAAAAATACTTAGAACAAATTTATATAGAAATTCAAAACCGCCATTTTTTATGGAAAAAAATTTCTAGAATTTCTAAAGAATATAGTGTAGATGACATCATACAAGAAGCTTGGGTTTTTGCTTGCAATGAGTGGAAACAGGGAGATTTTTTCGAAATCGATAATGAAGATCACTGGAAATATTTATATGGAGCGATGTACAAGCATTTTGTTGAATGGTCTGAAAAACATAGCCGCTATGGTATACAAATTGATCAAGCATATACCAATCATAATTTCGATGAATGTACGCATCCATTATTAAGAGAATTATGTGCAGATGAAAGCAATGAACCTTTAGCGTATTTGGAGAAACAAGAGAGTGAAAATCAGCAGTTGAATATATTTTCAGAAAAAATCAGATTACTTGGATTCTCAAAATTGGCAGCTTTTTTAAGCTTGTCCCACAGTTTTAACTCATCAAGAATGCATACATCGTTACTTATGAATATGTCTTATTCTTGGTTTTACCGATGTGAAAAAGCATTCCAAACTTTATATTTAAATCAACTATCGATTTTTGATGAAATGAATCCTCAAATTGAAAGTGAACAACTCCAAACATGGCGAAAATTTAGAGTTGTTCTAGGAAAGAGGCAAAATATGAAGATAGATCTACAACTGCCCTTAGATTTTTAACATCGGCTTTAAGAAACGTCCTGTATGTGAAATCTCAACTTCAGCCACTTGTTCAGGTGTACCTTCGGCAATAATTTGACCGCCACCAGAACCACCTTCTGGGCCTAAGTCGATCACCCAGTCTGCGGTTTTAATTACATCCAGATTATGCTCAATCACCACAATAGTATTCCCCTTGTTGCGTAGCTCATGCAGGATATCGAGCAGCTTAGCAATATCATGGAAATGTAGCCCTGTAGTGGGTTCATCCAGCACATACAGGGTTTTGCCTGTATCACGCTTGGCCAGTTCCCGTGCCAATTTCACCCGCTGTGCCTCACCCCCTGAAAGTGTGGTCGCAGCCTGACCCAAACGAATATAACCTAAGCCCACTTGAGTCAGTGTTTCCAAACGGCGGTGAATCACAGGAATGGCATTAAAAAATTCTGCGCCATCTTCGACCGTCATCTCTAAAACATCAGAAATATTTTTACCTTTATAGGTGACTTCCAGCGTTTCACGATTATAGCGTTTACCATGACAGGCATCACAAGGCACATACATGTCAGGTAAAAAGTGCATGGCGACTTTAATCATGCCATCGCCTTCACACACTTCACAGCGACCGCCTTTCACGTTAAATGAAAAACGTCCTGCGGCATAACCACGTGCTTTGGCTTCAGGCGTTTGCGCAAATAATTCACGAATTGGAGTAAATAAACCCGTATAGGTTGCAGGATTCGAGCGTGGCGTACGTCCGATCGGGCTTTGATCGATATCCACGACTTTATCCAGATGTTGCAACCCATCAATCGAATCAAATTTTTCTGCGGTGAGTGTGGTTGCACCATTCAATTGTGTTGCAGCTAATGGCAACAAAGTACGGTTAATTAAGGTAGATTTACCTGAGCCTGAAACCCCTGTGACACAGGTCATAATGCCTAAGGGAATGGTCAGATCGACATTTTTCAGGTTATGACCTGCTGCGCCAGAAAGCTTGATTTTCTGATCAGGTGTAGGGGATTGCAGACGTTGTTTCGGGACTTCAATTTTTAAAGCGCCCGATAAATATTGACCTGTCAGAGAGTCAGCATGATTTGCCAATTCTTCATAGGTTCCTTCGGCGATGATTTCACCACCATGTATACCTGCACCTGGGCCAATATCAATAATATGATCGGCAGCGCGAATGGCATCTTCATCATGCTCCACCACCAAAACCGTATTGCCCAAATCACGCAAGCGAATCAGGGTTTGCAACAAACGGTCATTGTCACGTTGATGTAGACCAATCGAGGGTTCATCCAGTA
The DNA here is from genome assembly GCF_000581715.1 of Acinetobacter sp. 479375. Taxonomy (NCBI): domain Bacteria; kingdom Pseudomonadati; phylum Pseudomonadota; class Gammaproteobacteria; order Moraxellales; family Moraxellaceae; genus Acinetobacter; species Acinetobacter sp. 479375. The sequence continues at coordinate 111,658 of NZ_JEZN01000002.1, forward strand.
CGTACATCACGCCCATTAAACCAGCGCCAATTTGTGAGGCGAGACGAATACGCTGCGCTTCACCACCTGAAAGCGTTTCGGCTGAACGTGCTAGACTCAAATAATTGAGTCCGACACTGACCAAAAAGTGTAAGCGCTCACGAATTTCTTTAAAGATTTTATCGGCAATTTCACCTTTGGCACCGTCAAGATTTAAGTCCTGATAATAGCTTTCTGCATCACCAATCGACATGCTGGTAATGTCAGCAATGGTTTTATCCTTGACTTTGACATGGCGTGAAATTTCATTCAGACGTGAACCGCCACAGGCATCACAGGCGGCATTGGATAAATATTGTGCCAAGTCGTCACGAACATAATTACTTTCGGTTTCACGATAACGACGTTCTAGATGAGTAATCACGCCCTCAAAAGGAATCACTCGATTATGTTTGCGACCTCGTTCATCGATATAACTCAGGTCAATTTTTTCTTTGCCTGTGCCATATAAAAATTTCTTTTGCGTGTCTTTATCCAGTGTATTCCACGGCTCATCCAGCGAATAACCAAAATGTTCAGCCACTTTCTGCAGCATCGAATAATAGTACGGGCGTTGACGATCCCAGCCACGAATCGCACCTTGGCTCAAAGATAAATCAGGCGTAGGAATCAGTTTTTCTGGACTAAAATGACTACGTGTTCCCAAACCATCACAGACAGGACAAGCACCGAAAGGGTTATTAAACGAGAACATCCGCGGTTCGAGTTCTGCCACCGCACGGTCACATTCAGGGCAGGAGTGTTTGGCAGAAAATACACGATCAGGCTGTTCGTCTTTCATCCATGATAAAATTGCCAGATCACCACCTAAACGCAGCGCGGTTTCAAAGGATTCCGCAATCCGATTGCCCAGATCGTCTCGCACTTTAAAACGATCCACGACCACTTCAATGGTATGTTTTTTCTTTTTATCTAGTTCTGGTGGGCTATCAATATCGATAATTTCCCCATCAACGCGCGCGCGCACGAACCCCTGACCTTGCAGTTGTTCAAACAATTGTGAATATTCACCTTTACGTTCGCGAACTACGGGCGCCAGTAGCATCAAGGCTGTGCCTTCTTCTAATGCTTTAACTGCATCGACCATTTCAGACACGGTTTGCGCGACCATCGGCAAATCATGTTCAGGACAATAAGGCGTACCGACACGGGCATAGAGTAGACGTAAGTAGTCATAAATCTCGGTAATTGTCCCGACCGTTGAACGGGGGTTGTGGCTGGGGGATTTCTGTTCAATCGCAATCGCAGGACTTAAACCCTCAATGGCATCCACATCAGGTTTTTCCATTTGCGATAAAAACTGGCGTGCATAAGCCGATAGCGATTCAACGTAGCGACGCTGACCTTCAGCGTATAAGGTATCAAAGGCTAAAGAGGATTTACCTGAGCCTGAGAGTCCCGTAATCACCACAAACTTATCGCGTGGAATATCGAGAGACACGTTTTTTAAGTTATGGGTACGCGCACCTCGAATACGGATATGACTTTGGCTCATAAAATGATCCTAAACGAATTTTAAAAAGGTATATATGATAGCGCATGAAAAATGTTCAAGCATGAAATTTACCATTTTATGCGTCAATTTGTGTCGGCAGAAAACAAACAGAATAAACTTTTATACACATGAAGATAAATCCGTTATATTTAGAGTTCTAAAAATGAACTTGATCAAAAAATAGGATCATCATCATGTTGGCTAAAATACTGATCACATTTATCGCATTGTTACATGTGTATATCTTGATACTCGAAATGTTTTTATGGGATCGGCCTTATGGACTCAAGGCATTTGGGAATACGCTAGAAAAAGCACAACTCACCAAAGTTCTGGCACAAAATCAGGGTTTATATAATGGTTTTCTAGCCGCAGGACTCATTTGGTCATTGTTTGCTCCTGCAAGTTATGCAGTGCCTTTGGCCACTTTCTTTTTGAGTTGTGTGTTGGTGGCAGGGATCTATGGCGGACTTACAGCAAGTCGCAAAATTATTTATATTCAGGCAATACCTGCATTGCTTGGCTTACTGGCTGTGTATTTATTATAAAAATCTTATGAAAACTTGACCAAGCGAATAAAAAAAAGCACAACTTAAGCTGTGCTTTGGAGTCAAGCGGGAGACAGTTTTTGTAATTGTTATTCTTTAGCAAGCCATTGCAAAATCACGTTCAAAAATAGATTCGACTTGTTCAAAGGTAATGCGTTTGGGTTGATTATGCTGTGAAAAAGAATAATGAATCACCTGTGCTTCTAATTGTGACAGTAATTGTTCATAGTCTTGCTCAAAGTATTCTAAATCCATCAAATCAACACGTTTGGGATGGTTACAATTATATTTGGCAATAAAATCCAGCATCAATTTTTGTATTTTTCGGTTGGTAAAATAAATCAAATAGGTCGCTGCTGAACCACAATGTAAACAGCCTTTATTGATATAAATTTCTTCGTTTGCATACCAGCATTGGCGCAAGGTAATCATGGCATTCATCGCTTCACTACCTTGAGTTTCTATCAGCATTATGTTCTCCAACACGGTCGTGCCATAAATATTCAAGCTAAGTAAATAATAATCATTATCAAATAAGAATGCTTGAACTTGACCAAAATTGCAAGCCAAATTTGTAAAATTGCATCCTAGATTTTGAGTTGAATACGGCTAGGCTTCTATTTTTTTACAAGAAAAAGGAGTAAGTTCAATAGCATTGTTCCAGTGTTCTTTGTCTCATGATCGGGTTGTTTTTTAAATGCGCCTTAGGTGCGGCTGTGGTATTGCTGATTTCTTTATTATCTAAAAGCCGATCGTTTTATATTGCGGGTTTGGTCCCGTTATTTCCCACTTTTGCACTGATTGCGCATGTGATTGTATTTGGACAACAAGGTGCTGAGGCGTTGCGCAAAACGGCGTTGTTTGGATTGTGGTCGCTGATTCCCTATGCCATTTATCTTGGAACGGTGTATTACCTTGCAGATCGGGTCTCGATTGGGATGTGTCTCAGCTTTGCAACATTGGCATGGGTATTGGCTGCGGCAATTTTGTTATATGGCTGGACGTCTTTTTATTCTGCTTAAGGCTTGAGGTTGAAAATACAATGTTTATTGTCAGCTTAAATTATATCAAACCCCTCAATGAAGTTGATGCGTTGATCCAGCCACATATTGACTGGTTGAACCGATATTTTGCGGAAGGTCTTTTTATTAGTGCGGGGCGCAAACAGCCACGTACTGGTGGTGTAGTCTTGGTCAAAACCATGCCTCGTGAACAACTTGAGCATATTCTACAACAAGATCCTTTTCAGCAAGTTGCAGACTATCAGATTACAGAAGTTACTTTTTCCAAAACGGGGCCGGAGTTTGAGCAACTTCTAAATTGCTGATCGAAGCGATATACCTCTATCAGCATGTAGTGGAATATTCTCAAACGATGTTAAAAGAGAGGCGTCATTGTGTGAGCCCCATCCATTGTCGTTGCTGATAAGCACTATCCCAAAACAACCATTCTAGTTTTGCACCCATGGTATAGGCTGCATGCATTTTGGCTTTGGTGTCATCGTCACAACGCGCCGCAACTTTATCGACAGTGGCAATCACATTGCCCACAGCAGTGTGAAACTCTTCTCCCGAATAAGTATCAATCCAAGCCTGATATGGATTATTCACCACTGATTTTTCTACGTTATCTTTACCCACTTCCGCATAAATCCAGAAACAAGGTAACAACGCGGCTAACACCACTGGATAACTTTCAGACCATGCTGTCGCGGTTAAAAATGAAGTATAGTGATGACAGGCAAGTGTCAGTGGCGTGCTTTCAAATTGCTGTTTGCTAATGTCAAAATGCTGCATAAAGTCATTGTGCAGACTACGTTCTACAATAATTGCGATTTTGGCTGCCTCAGCGAACTGAATCACATCGTCGGCATCAAACGCTTTTGCTGCGGCAACTGCCAAAGCACGACCATAGGCCAATAAATAATGCGCATCCTGAATCACATAATGACAAAAAGCATCGGCAGACAAAGTCCCTGCGGCAAGCTCCTGATTAAATGGAAGATTCAAGGTTTTTTGGTAAAGTTCAATATTATTGTGCCAAAGTTCTTGGGTAAAACTCATCTGTTTTGCTCTAAATTCTAAAGATCATCCGCCCAGACTATAACAAAATTTTGTCATGCGTAGCCGTAGAGATACTTTATTAATTTTGCCTTAAGATTTTACTAAAAAAAGATAAAAGTCATCTGCAAGCACGCTGAAAACGCGCATAATATGCAGCGAAATCCTAATTTTAATATTTTTGATTCAGGGCACGCATGAAGCATTTCCGTTTTTCGATTTTTTTTACCGTGATTTGTTTGGCTTTGTCAGCTTATTGGGGCTATACCCATGGGCCAGAGGCGGGCATTTCGACGATGTTTAAAGCCCTAACCATTACTGCAATCCTAGCGGTGATGGAAGTGTCTTTATCTTTTGATAATGCCGTGGTCAATGCTTCAGTGTTACGCAACTGGGATCATTTCTGGAAAATGATATTTTTAACGGTGGGTATTCTGGTTGCCGTATTTGGTATGCGTTTAATTTTTCCTATTGTGATTGTCGCAGTAACCGCGGATATGGGAATGTTGGAAGTAGTACAAATGGCGCTGAATGATCCTGCGACGTATTCACAGCGTTTGATGGAACATCATCCTGAAATTGCCGCCTTTGGTGGAACATTCTTGTTGATGGTCTTTTTAAACTTCTTCTTTGATGATGGCAAAGATACTCACTGGTTTAGATGGTTAGAATCCAAGCTTTCGCATTTGGCTAGTGTTCCTGCAATGTCGGTATTTATTGCCTTGATTGCTTTGCTGATCATGTCTGCACAAGTGGCAGATGAAAAACGTCTGGTGGTGACCATGGCGGGGATTTGGGGCTTAGTAATCTATATTGGAGTTCAAGTACTCAGTCACTTACTAGGCGGTGAACCTGAAGTGGATGAAGAAGGTAATGCAGTCAAGCATGATGAAAATGGTGCAGTGACGGGAGTGGTAAAAGCTGGTTTCGGTGGATTTTTATATCTTGAAGTTTTAGATGCTTCATTTAGTTTCGATGGTGTGATTGGCGCATTTGCGATTACCAGTGATGTCGTAATTATTATGCTAGGCTTGGCCATTGGTGCGATCTTTGTGCGTTCCATGACGATCTATTTGGTGGAAAAAGGCACACTAGATGCCTACATCTTCCTTGAGCATGGGGCGCATTATGCGATTGGGGCACTGGCTTTTATCATGCTTGCCAGTGGTACGGGCGTCCATGTTCCAGAAGTGGTGACGGGTTTAATTGGGGTGGCATTTATTGTTTGGGCGGTGATTGCATCGATCCAATATCGCAAGCACCAACCATTGAGTTAAGCAAATTTTCAGTCTAATCAACTAAATTAGCAGGGTGTTTTTACACCCTGCTTGTTTTTATGTTCACAAGAAATTGAAGGAATGTAGCGAAGTTTTGATGTGAATACCCTATAATTTGTACAGGTTAAATTCAGCGTAATAAGATGATGAATGCTATAGAACGTCGCTCAACTTTTGCATTAAGCAGTATCTTTGCCCTGCGAATGTTGGGATTGTTCATGATTATCCCCGTGTTTTCTATCGCAGGTCAGTCTTACCAATATGCAACACCTGCGTTGATTGGCTTGGCTGTGGGTATTTATGGTCTAAGTCAGGCGATTTTACAGATTCCATTTAGCCTTTGGGCAGACCGTTTTAGCCGTAAACCTCTCATTATTTTAGGGCTGGTACTTTTTGCACTAGGTGGTGCCATTGCCGCAATGTCTCATACTATTTACGGTGTGATTATTGGACGTGCGATTGCAGGCGCAGGGGCTGTGTCAGCCGTGGTCATGGCACTTCTGGCCGATGTTACCCGAGAGGAACAGCGGACTAAAGCCATGGCGGTGATGGGCATGAGTATTGGTCTGTCTTTTGTTATCGCGTTTAGCTTAGGGCCGTGGTTGACCAGTCAGGTGGGCATCTCTGGTTTATTTTGGGTCACCACGATCATGGGAATTGCAGCCATTTTTATGTTGCTGCTGGTGCCGAAAGTCACTCGACATCATCGTAATTTTCGTCAGGGTTATCTGGCTCAGCTCAAACAAGTCATCCAGATGGGCGATTTAAATCGATTACATGTTTCGGTTTTTTCACTGCATTTACTGCTGACAGCCATGTTTATCTATGTACCATCTCAATTGATTGAGTTTGCCAATATTCCTTTAGCTAAACACGGTATGGTGTATTTGCCGCTTTTGGTGATTAGTCTGCTTTTTGCGTTTCCTAGTATTATTGTCGCGGAAAAATATCGCAAAATGCGCGGAATTTTTCTAACCGCAATTTTGGGCATTATTGCAGGTTTACTGATCTTAATTTTTGGCTATGAGTCCAAATATATTCTGTTATTAGGCTTGGGTTTATTTTTTATTGCCTTCAATGTCATGGAAGCACTGTTACCCTCATGGTTATCCAAATCTGCGCCGCTTCAGTCTAAGGCCACCGCGATGGGGATTAATGCCAGTAGCCAGTTTTTAGGGGCATTTTTTGGGGGGGTGCTGGGTGGTCAGCTTTTAATGTTACATAATACTTCGCTTGGTTGGAGTATTTTGGCTGGCATTGCTATGATCTGGTTGCTGATTAGTTTTGGTCTGGCGCAGCCGCGATATTTATCTTCGATCGTATTGCCCTTACCTGAATTAAAACAAACAGATGAATGGACTTCAAAACTATTGGCGATTCGTGGTATTGAAGAAGTGGTGGTGATGGCTGAGCAAAAAGTAGCGTATATTAAAGTTGATAAGCAGGTGATCGATGATACTGGGCGACAACATTTAACGCACTTGATAGGTTCAGAGGTAGCCATTTAAGCATAACTCTTATAAAGTAAAACACAGAAATACATAGGAAGAAATTAGCTAATGCGTGGTGTGAATAAAGTTATTTTAGTTGGTACTTTAGGACGTGATCCAGAAACCAAAACTTTTCCAAATGGAGGTTCACTGACTCAGTTTTCAATTGCGACCAGTGAATCTTGGACAGATAAAAATACAGGTGAGCGTAAAGAGCAAACCGAATGGCATCGTATTGTCTTGCATAATCGTTTAGGGGAAATTGCACAGCAATATTTGCGTAAAGGATCAAAAGTTTATATTGAAGGTTCTTTGCGTACTCGCCAGTGGACGGACCAAAACGGACAGGAACGCTATACCACTGAAATTCGTGGTGAGCAAATGCAGATGTTGGATTCTCGTCAGCAAGGGGATCAGGCAATGGGCGGTGGCAATGATTTTAATCAGCCACGTTTTAATAATGCTCCACAACAGTCTGGCTATGGTCAAAATAATGGCTCTAATCAGGGTAACTATGCCAATAATTCTTCTGGCGGTTATGGCAATGCGGGCAACAATAATCCAGGCGGTTTTGCGCCAAAAGCACCTGCTGCACCAGCGCCTTCTGATTTGGATGATGATTTACCGTTCTAGATCATATAACTAAATATTGTGCTTAATTATAGTAAGAACCTGATTGAGATCAGGTTCTTATTTTTTTGTCTTAAAAAACTGTGGTAAAAGCCACTATTAATTTGGAGTTTTAGTCATGGATATTTTTGACTAGCTCAAATTCGTTAGAAACAGTGTTATATTGATTTTAAATGATTTCTTAGCTTAATTTTGAATCTTTCTATCCGTTATATAAAGAATACTCTTCGACTACGGCGGCTAAATGCTGCACACCCTCAGATATTTTATCTAAAGCAATAGAACCAAAACCCAAACGTAATCTGGGTGCTAAAGGTTTGGATAAGAGCTTTGATATAAATTACTTGACCATATTGCTCCAGACTTTTAAGCGTAGGAGCGGTCGTTTTTTTCACCAAAACTTGGGCATCATCTTCTTCAATAATGATGCTATCGAATAGCTCCGCTTTTGCATAAATTTTGATACTTTTACGCCAGTTAGAAGCTTATTGTCTAATTTCTGCTTGTACATTCATTGAATTGTCGTGCTCAATAGTCGATTAAAACTGACCACTTCAGTTGAAAAAGTTTTTCTTGTTTGGGGTGATTCGCATTTATATGTAAATATAATCTGCATCTTTCGTCAAATTCAATGATAAGCACCCAATCTTAGAGTTAATGCAAGTGGGAAATTCGGCATTAGTTTTTATGACTTTAACTTTTAATTTGATGTTGCCTTAAGATCGTAAAAAAAGGAGTGGTAATCTCAATTTCACTAGGAAGTTCTAATTGATATAAACGTTGCACTTCATTTTGCTGAATGCCCAAATGTTAAAATTGTGGGAGATTAGTTGAGAGGTCCTAGGAGTTGATTAGACACAAAAAAGCCTGAATCCTTTAAATTCAAGCTTTTTAGGACAACATTGGATGTTGTTAGTACTCATCTTGGCGGTGAGAGAGGGATTCGAACCCTCGATACGCGTAAACGTATACACACTTTCCAGGCGTGCTCCTTCAGCCACTCGGACACCTCACCAAGCCGAGCGATAATAGCTAAAAAAAGACATGCTGCCAAGCTTAAAACAATTGATTTGCAGAAAAAAAAATAACTTAATGTTAATATGGCGCAAAAATACTGTTCAAATATTGAAGATTGAGTATGCAAAGTCCTGCAAAAAAAGCCGCATTGCCCGCGATTACGCTAGCAGCGTTAGGTGTGGTATTTGGTGATATTGGAACCAGTCCACTCTATGCATTTGCACAAACCTTTACCAGTGCGCATGTCACGATTTCCGAGGCGACAGTATTTGGTATTCTCTCCCTGATTTTTTGGTGTATCACCTTATCAATTAGTTTTAAATACGTCACCATTGTGATGCGTGCAGACAATAATGGCGAAGGCGGTATCATGTCACTTTTGGCATTATTACTGAGAATAAAAGAACTCACTCCAAATCAGAAAATGTGTCTCATTGCTTTGGGTTTTGTCGGGGCTTCGCTATTTTTTGGAGATGGCATCATTACCCCTGCAATTTCAGTACTCTCTGCGATTGAAGGTTTGAGTATTGCTACGCCTGCATTTGATAAGTGGCTGATGCCGATTGGTCTAGGAATTTTGACTGCACTCTTTGTGGTACAGCGACATGGTACGGCGACTATGGGGAAATTTTTTGGTCCAATCACACTCGTCTGGTTTATTTCGATTGGCTTATTGGGGCTATGGAGCATTATTCAGACACCGCATATTCTCTTGTTCGTAAATCCTTTATGGGCCATTGAGTTTGCGATTCACCAACCTTTTATTGCCTTTATTGCGATGGGTTCTGTGGTTTTGACCATGACTGGTGGCGAAGCACTATATGCAGATATGGGGCATTTTGGTCGTCTGCCTATTCGGTTGGCATGGTTTATTATTGTTTGTCCGTGTTTATTACTTAATTATGCAGGTCAAGGTGCATTGCTACTGCGTGATCCAGCAGCAGTTTCAAATCCATTCTATTTATTGGTACCCGAATGGGCTTTATACCCGATGATTGGTTTGGCTACAGCTGCTGCGGTAATTGCATCGCAAGCGGTGATTACTGGCGTATTTTCAATGGTCAATCAGGCCATTCAATTGCGTTATTTACCGCGTTTAAGTGTGATTCACACCTCTGATGTCGAGCAGGGGCAAATCTATGTGCCTTTTATTAATTGGGTACTTTACATTTCAGTTTTTATTTTAATTATTTTATTTGAAAGCAGCAGTAATCTGGCCAGTGCTTATGGTGTGGCGGTTACTATGACCATGCTGTGTGTCACGATTTTGATTTCTGTATTGGCTTATGGCGCGTGGAAATGGCCGTGGTGGAAAGTGGCGATGTTTGCGATTCCATTTTTAGCCTTGGACGGTATTTTTGTGGCATCTACTTCGCTCAAGATTTTGGCAGGCGGTTGGGTGCCAATTGTCATTGGTATTGTGGTATTTACGATTTTGATGACCTGGAAACGTGGTCGTGAAATTGTCTATCATCGTCTGGAAACAGATGCATTGCCAATGAGCCTGTTTATCCAGAGTATTGGTTCGAGTAATGAAACGCATTTTGTGCCAGGCGAAGCGATATTCCTGACAGGTAATCCAAATATTGTGCCACATGCGATGCTACATAATATCAAGCACAATAAAGTGTTACATGAGCGTAATGTCATGGTGACCGTATATACGCGGGATATTCCCTATGTGGCGCAGCAGGATCGAATTAAATTTGAAAAATTGAATGATCATTTTTATCGTATCTTTATGTATTACGGTTTCAAAGATCAGCCCAATATTCCTCAGGCACTCGAACAGGCTTATGATGAATGGGGCTTTGATTTCGATATGATGCAGATCAGCTTTTTCATTTCACGTGATCGATTGATTCATACCGTTGGAGATGGCATGTCGCCGTGGCGTGAAAAACTGTTTATTTCGATGCAACGAAATACCAGTCCTGTCAGCGATTTTTATCAGATTCCACCTAACCGTGTGGTAGAACTGGGTAGCCAGATTGAAATTTAAATCCAAATTGATGAAACAAAAAAACCAGAGTCACAATGACTCTGGTTTTTTTATTGGATAGCGAGCAGTTATTGAGTCACTGGCGCTGAGATTTGCTCAGGAGTTGCATTGATATTTTGATCCTGCACATCTGCTGGCGCTGCTTGCATTGCAGGTGCTTCTGGTTGAGTAGATTCAGGCATTGCTTGCGCTGGTGCATTTGGATCGATGGATGGGGCTGGTGTAGCAGCAGGGTCTGCCATTTCACTTTGATGCGGTGTGACAGCCTGAACGTCTTGTGAGTTCAGGGGCTGAGTTTGCACTGGATTAGATTGAGCAGAAATAAGCTGAACTTTGCCGCTATTGACTAACTCTTCAAGCGAACCAGGTTGCCCATTTACCGTTGTCGTCACTTTGGCTTTGGATAAACTTTCTAGAGTTTCGCCCGCCTGAACAGGTTGTTCTGCGAAAGCAGTCATACTCAATGAGGCTGTTACGAAGGCTACAGCAATGAATTGAGTGCGCATAAGAGACTCCTAAATTTAATCATTTTTCATGTTCATCGTGAGCCTACCTTCGCATAGCCATTCTTGTTGTTTCAATTAAATATACGAAACATGACCAATCACATGGTCAAAGATAAAAATAAAACGACAAACTGTTACGCGCATAGATCATTTATTAAGCAAATTGTGCTGTTGCTTTAATCAAATGAGATCTGACTGAATATACAGTGAAAACTTGAATTGTTAAGCTTTTACTTAGACTCTTGATTTGATGTAGAAGATTGTGGCACGAAGAAAGACCCGAGCAAGTTCAGATTTCTCTTGGATCAAACAACATATTGGTAAATTTTTTTTGGGCTCAGTTGCGGCAGGCAGTTTTGTGATTGCTTTTGGTGAGGGTAAAGTTTCACAATGGATAAGTCCGATTTCAAATAATAGCGCTTGTCTCAGTCAGTTTTATCGCGATATTCCTCCAGTTTTAGCAAAAGATAGTCTACAAAAAAATAGTTATGCCCTGTGTTTTCATGACTTTAATGTCATGTATTCAGGTGTTTCAAAAACACCGCTTTGGGTAGCAGAAAAATTGACTCCACAACGTTTAAGTAATCGAATTAAGCGCGAAGATAACTTTCATGAAGAAACCCGAATTCCAGAGATGCATCGGGCTTTATTAAGCGATTATCGTGGTTCGGGTTATGACCGTGGACACATGGCACCAAATGGCGATATGGGCAATACCACAGCACAATACGATAGTTTTTCACTGGCTAATATGGTGCCGCAAGCGCCTAAAAATAATCAACAAGTTTGGCGTGAACTTGAAGAAGCCACCCGTGCATTGGTGACGAAGCAGAAACAGGACGTTTATGTGGTGACAGGACCAGTCTTTGAAGGAAAAAAATTAAAAACGATTGGACGGGGAGTGATCGTTCCAAGCGCAGTATATAAGATCATTTATTTGCCAAAAACAGGGGCAATTGGTGCATATTATGCGCCGAACGATAATTCATTACAGGTTAGGGTAGTCAGCGTATGCTATCTTGAAGAAAAGCTTGGAATGAACGTGTTTCCACAATTAACCGAAGAACAAAAACGAAATGTTTACCAACTTCCCCTCAGTGCCAATGCTGTCAAAGCACAAAAAGCATTGAGCTATTTACATTGGGATGGTGAAAGCCAGTGCGCGGAAGATGTTGAGCAGCAAACCCTGACCGCCGTGCAGAAACAATTTACTCAGCAAAAACAGCAAGCGGTACCTATTGAAGCCCAAGGGATTGATGAAGACACCAAACAAGCGATGATCAAACAATTGGTCGATGCACTGTTGCATTATTTTTTACAAATTTTGAGATAAATCAATCGTGCAGAAATTACAAAATAGGTTAATTTCAAATGATAGAAAATAACAAAGAGCCTTAAATAAATGTTTAAACCGTTTGAGAATGGAAATGAATCATCCAGTATTGAGGACTTAACACTCGAAAATCAGGTCGATTGTGTGAGTTTATATGGCAATTTGCAAATCACCAAAGATCAACATGGCTTACAACTGGCAAAACAATTACAGGCATTGGTGAATGCAATGGTGACTGAACTTGAGAAACAGCCGCTTCCCGAGAAAATTCAGACCAAAACTGAACAAGAGATTGATAATCCGTTTTTATAACGAAGAAAAAAACAGCCTTTAAAAAGACTGTTTTTTGTGGCATCTAAATCCTAGTCTTTTTCTTTGATCACCACTTTATAGATGAACGCGCCCACAATCGCACCTAAAATGGGAGCAACCCAGAATAACCATAATTGGCTTAAAGCAGCGGTTTCGGCAAAAAGAGCAACTCCTGTACTACGTGCAGGATTTACAGAGGTATTGGTGACTGGAATACTGATCAAGTGAATGACAGTCAAAGTTAAACCAATGGCGATAGGTGCAAAACCCGCAGGCGCATTTCGATGTGTCGATAGTAAAATAATGATCAGGAAGAAAGCGGTAAGTACGACTTCAATTAAGAATGCAGACCCTAATGAGAAATGATTCGGTGATAACTCAGCATAACCATTAGTGGCGAAACCACCTGTACCTGAAAAGCCTGCTTGTCCCTGTACGATGATATACAGCACAAACGCCGAAACAGCCGCACCAATGACCTGTGAAACAATATAAGGAATCACCTCCTTGCCATCTAAGCGCCCACCAACCCACATGCCAACACTTACCGCTGGATTAAAATGCGCACCAGAAATATGCCCAAAGGCATAAGCACCTGTTAATACAGTTAATCCGAAGGCAAATGAAACACCTAGAAAGCCAATACCCAGTTCAGGGAATGCGGCGGCCAATACTGCACTGCCACAACCACCGAAAACCAGCCAGAATGTACCTAAGAACTCTGCTAAATATTTATGCATTTTGTTTTCTCTTACTTTTGTTGTTGAACTTATAAATCGCTTACTGTGGTTAATATTTGTGCGATCATAGTCTTATTTTTATCTCTATCTGAGAATTTAACCAAGAAGATAAATTTTTTTATTTCATGTCTTATTTTAATTTAATGATGAACGTACTGCTGTCGCCATTGTTGTGGTGTCAGTCCACTCCATTGTTTAAACGCACGTTGAAAAGCACTTTGTTCTGAATAACAGAGCAATAATGCGATTTCCTGTAAGCTCAAATGAGGATCTTTTAAATACTCAAGCGCCAGCATATAGCGGATTTGTTGGGTTCGTTGCTGAAAAGTCATATTTTGTTGTTGTAAATGACGTTGTAATTGACGTACCGATAAGCCCAATTGTGTTGCGATCTGATCAATTTGATATTCGTTCTTTTGTAAGCCTTTCAAAATGGCTTGTTGTAAACGCTGATCCAGTTGATTGGAATGAGGTAATTCTTGTAATAGTTCTTGTGCTTGGCGCATCAATAATTGTTGTAGGGTATGGTCTGCATTACCAATCACTTTATTAGCTTCACTTATCGGAATGAGGATTTGTGTCTTGGCTTGAGAAAAGCGTACTCGGCAATGAAAATAGCGTTCGTAAACTTGCGCATCTTTAGGGGGAGGATTGATGAAATGTATTTCGTGTAACTGAATTTGTTCTTTACACATAAACTGTTGTAAAAATTCAACCATTAAAGCAATCGCGATTTCATCAGTCAGTTGAGTCGGATGCAGTTCGGGCTCTTCCCAGCGGATTGAAAAATAAGGCGATACGAACTCAACTTTTAAGGGACTGCCATCATAAACCAGTCGATGAAAATCCTGATAACGATGAAGTGCTTCACCTAGACTTTCACAGGATAATGCCAGATAGGCCAAAATACCCAAGTGCTTGGGTTGTACATATTTTGCGATACGTAGCCCCAGACCCGTTTGCGGTTGTAACTCTTGAATTTGTTCCAGCAAATCACGCCAGATCACATAATCGAAACGTTCCAGATTTTGAATTTCAAGCAGCTTAGGCGGAACAACAAGATGTTGTGATTCACAATATAATTTTAATAAATGTCCCAGCCCTCCATAGACTGATCCCGCATAATTTTTTATTAAAGCCATCCTTTAGTGCTCTTTTGTCGTGTTTTGTCAATGAATGATAAAAATGAGTCAATACATAGCATAGAAAAATTCTTATATTCAAGTCAAAAGGGAGGATTATTTAAAATGATAAAAGGTTTTGTAGCCGGTTTAGTCTTAGCCAATGGCTTTGAATGGGTAGCACACAAGTATTTATTACATGGTGTACATCGAAAAGGTCAGCCACGTTTTAGCCCCACACCAAAGCAAATGGAGTCACATTGGGCGCATCATCGCGAAGTGCGCAAAACTGAGTTTCATGACGAATGCTATGTGGAAGGATTGCATCACTGGCGTACTCGTAATGAACTTGGTGCCTTAGCTGTAGTCGCTATTGTTTCAAGTGCGGCTGCCTATCCATTTTCAAAAGGTATGGCGTTGGCATTTTGCTATAGTGCAGGCAATTATTTTTATGTACACCGTCGTTCCCATCTTGAACCTGACTGGGCAAAACGCCGTGTTCCCTGGCATTATGATCATCACATGAACTCAAATCAGGATGCAAATTGGGGCGTGACTCGGCCATGGTTTGATTATATTTTGGGAACACGAGTTGTTTCATCTGCGGATTTAAAAGAGGCCAATCCTTTAGGTTTAGGATTACCTCAAAAATGGTCTGAAAAGTTGACCACCGCCATTGAGCGCTTTTTTCCAGCTCAATACATTGAACAAAAGCCAAAATTGCTAGAGGCTACGACCGCAGAAGAGATGCAAACGCAAACTTCCGTCGCTTAAAAATAAAGGGCAGTTAAGCCAAACTGAACTGCCCTTATATTATTTCAAGAGATGCGTTAGAAGTTAGAGGCGCATTTCAATGCCTTGTTCCGCTAAAAATGTTTTGGCTTCAGGAATGGTATATTGTCCAAAGTGGAAAATACTGGCCGCCAGAACGGCATCTGCGCCACCTTGTAAAATACCATCTGCCATGTGCTGTAAATTTCCAACACCACCAGACGCAATGGTGGGAATTGAAACTCGATCATTAATCGCACGCATCAGGGCAATGTCATAACCTGCTTTAGTCCCATCTGCATCCATACTGGTCACTAATAATTCGCCAGCGCCATATTCTGCCATTTTGACCGACCATTCAAGCGCATCAATACCCGTCGGCTTGCGGCCACCGTGGGTAAAAATTTCCCATTTGTTTTCGCCTGTTTTTTTGGCATCAATCGCGACTACGATACATTGTGCGCCAAAACGTTGAGAGGCTTCCTGTACAAACTCAGGATTGAACACCGCCGCAGAGTTGATACTGACTTTATCTGCACCTGCATTGAGCAACGCACGAATATCTTCGACTTTACGCACACCGCCACCGACGGTTAATGGCACAAATACGCTTTCTGCCATACGCTCTACAGTACGATAAGTGGTGTCGCGCCCATGATGCGTTGCGGTAATATCCAGAAACGTGATTTCATCGGCGCCTTGCTCATTGTAGCGGCGCGCCACTTCAACAGGATCACCTGCATCACGAATATCTAAAAATTGAACGCCTTTGACGACACGGCCATTATCGACATCAAGGCAGGGAATAATACGTTTTGCAAGCATGGTGACATCCAGCGATATTGGTCAAAATCAATAAAGTTCACGAGACAGAGCAGAATCTTGGTAAACTGTAGCGCTATTCTATCAAACTTATAATTGTTGCACGCAGGTTTTCTATGTCGGTTTATACGCCGTTGAGTTTAGAACAAGTTCAAGCATTTGCTTCGCCTTATGGATTAGAGGTGATGGACTTGATTCCCATTCAGGGAGGAATTGAAAACACCAATTATTTTTTAGTGACGCAGGATCATCAACAATACGTGTTGACGGTGTTTGAAGAACTGGATTTGCAAGGCGCAAATGAATTGCCGCCAGTATTACAATATCTAGGTCAGCAAGATATTCCTGTTGCTGTACCTTTAAGTTATGCGGAACAATTTATTCATATTATTGCCGATAAACCTGCTCAAATTGCTCCAAGAATTGCGGGAAAGCATCCCATTCCACCAACCCTGAAGCAAATATTTGCGATTGGTCAAGCACAGGCACAGTTACATTTAGCCTTACAGAATGTTCAATTTGAACGTCAAAGTTATCGAAATCACACTTATTGGACAAGTGTTGCGGATCAGCTTAAAGCCTATATGAGTCAAGATGATCTAGAATTATTAGATCATGTTTATCGCTTGTTTAATCAACAGCGTGAGCGACATTGTGATTTGCCACAGGGTTGGATTCATTCCGACTTATTCCGAGATAACACTCTGTTTGAGGGAGATCAATTACAGGGGATTTTAGATTTTTCTGAAATGAATCAGGATGATCTATTATTTGATATTGCCATTGCGATCAATGATTTTTGTACCGAACATCCGACAGTACAACTTAATTCGGATCAATTGAATGCATTTATCGAAGGCTATCAAACGGTTCGTACACTGACTTCAGATGAACAAGCCTGTTTGAGAGTTTATTTGGCGATGGCTGCTTGTCGATTTTGGTTATTACGATTGCAAGTCGCGCAGCGTAATGCGCAGGAAGTGCGAGAGAGTGAGGATATTTTGCAAAAAAATCCTTTAGAAATGCGACAATTATTGCAAAATCGTTTAGCCGCTTTAACAGATTAAGGGAAAACCATGATGCGTGATCAGGGACGATTAATTGAATGGTTCGATGAAAAAGGGTACGGTTTTATTCAACCTAATGATGCGGATAAAGACCGTGTTTTTTTACATATCAAGGATTTTGCCCGTTCTGGACCACGACCAATCGTCGGCTGCGCGCTCGAATATCTGGTGATTTTGGATGAGCGAGGACGCTATCGTGCCAAGCAGGTGATTTATTTAAAGGCGGCACAAACTCGTGCTTTAGCTGCAAATAAGAAACGTTCAGTTTCCACCGCTCGTACATCTTCACTTAAACCGATGCAAATTGCAGCAGTGGTTTATATTGTCATTGTTGCCCTTCTCAGCTTTATACATCTATTACCTGCTTATAGTTTTATCTTTATTGCACTGATGAATGTCTTGAGTTATTGGCTCTATGCGCAAGATAAAGAAGCCGCGCAACTGGGAAATCGGCGTGTGCCTGAACAAACCCTGCATATTATTTCTTTTTTGGGCGGTTGGCCTGCGGCAGGGTTAGCGCAACAAAAATTGCGACATAAAACACAAAAACAACCCTTTAGGAAAATTTATTTTTGTACCATAGTGTTAAATATACTTTTATTAATCTGGCTGATTTCTCCGTTAAATGTAGTACTACGTTAGAGGATCAATACAATAAATCCAAAGGTGTCTCTATGAACAATTCTTTAGAACAATTGCAATCCAATAAAACCTTAACGCTGGTTCTTTATATTTTATACATTGCCGCTATTTTTAGTGCAGGGCTGTTAGCAATCGTGGCCCTCATCATTAATTACGTAAAACGTCGTGATGTTGAAGGGACATGGCTTGCTAGTCACTTTACTTGGCAAATTCGCACATTTTGGTGGTATTTGTTCTGGAACATCATTGCTTTTGTACCGTTCTTCTTTTTATTTTTTACTGGTGATAATGATAACTTGTTTGCAGGTGTCGCCTTATCTGCGAGTACTTTCTGCGTAGTCGTGATTGGCGCTGCTTGGATCTGGATTGTCTATCGTGCAATACGTGGCCTAATCGCCTTAAATGATAATAAAGCCATGTATCAATAGTTTAGAATTTGTCATGGTCTAGAGAAGCGAATTGCTTCTCTTTTTTTGCCTAATAATAGTGCGATTTGAACAATGCTTGCTCACTTTGCTGCGCTATTTTGAAAACAGTGTTAATAATAACTAAACATTTTTTATTTATAAAATTTACCTTTTAATTTTTATATATTTACTTTTTTAATATTTAAACATTACATTTTTATTTATTTAAATTTACTTTTTTAATTTAAATATTTTACTTTTTTAATAAATTAAATTTACATTTTTAATATTTTAAACTTACAAAAAAGCTCTGTTTTTTTGTCGCTAAATTTTGTATTTGTTCTAACCATAGAAGCGACCTTTACGACGACGTAGACCCAAAACATGGATTGCGCGAACCAAGACTGCATAGGAAACTGAATAGCCAAACTCCTGTTCAAATAAGGGAATTAAATCACTAATATTTTGAAATTTTGTATTTTTTACAAATGCTTGGAATGCATCCCAATCTTTAATATGTGCGGGTGCACCACGTTTTTTGGTGGGTTTTGGGTTCAAACTTCCTGTCTCTTCTTCAAGTTTAATCCATGCATCCAGTGTGACTCTGGAGATGTTGAATTCTTTACAGACAGCGAGCTTATAGTCAGTTTTTTTGTAGGCTGCAATCGCGGCTTTACGCGTTTCAATCGAGTAGCGTGGCATTTTATTCTCAGATTGGTTCAAAATAATTTTTTTATTATATGGCATAGTTGTTGCAAAAGAATAATCACTGAACATTATTTTATTGCGAGTTACAATAAAATGGAAAATGAGCAATTTCCAACCAAAAAGTTGAGCTTGTGGCAAGTGGTCATTGTCGGCATCGCTTATATGACACCTATGACGGTGTTTGATACTTTTGGCATCGTTTCTGAAACTACAGACGGACGAGTACCCTTGGCTTATTTATTGGCGCTGGTGGCCATGTTATTGACTGCGATTAGCTATGCAAGATTTAGTCGTTGTTCAGAACGACCTGGTTCGGCCTATAGCTATACTGCTGAAAGTTGTGGGGCAACCGCAGGTTTCTTTGTGGGATGGTGTGCCTTACTGGATTATCTTCTCTTGCCGTTGATTAATGCTTTATTGGCAGGGATTTATTTACATGCCTTGATTCCTGCGATGCCCTATTGGTTCTGGGTGATGCTGGCAGCAGCTTTGGTCACATTGGTGAATTGTTTTCGCATCCAGATTTTGGCGAACTTGAGCTTATTGTTTGTTTTTGCACCGATTGTGCTAATGTTGGTATTTATTTATCTGGTGATTAAAGGAATTGGGACAACCGATGGCTATGAACATGTGCTTACGCTTACCCCACTTTGGAATGGAGATCCTCAACTGCTTCCATTGATCGCAGGCGCATCAATTTTATGCTTTTCTTTTCTTGGTTTCGATGCAGTCACGACATTGTCACAGGAAACCGAGCAACCAAAAAAAGTGATTCCCCAAGCGGTGATTTTAACTACGCTAGCTGGTGGTGTTATTTTCATCAGTGCTTCATGGTTTATTCAGTTGTATTTCCCAGATAACACACGTTTTAAGCATCCAAGTGAGGCTTTGCCAGAGATTGTGTTGTATGTGGGCGGAGCATTATTTCAGGCGATCTTTTTATGCGGGCAGATTATGAATACGGTGGCTTCAGGTTTGGCAACCCACGCCAGTGCCGCGCGATTGATTCATATTATGGGTAAAGACGGTATTTTCTACAAAAAGATTTTTGGCAGCTTTAATGCCAGACTCGGTACACCACTGTATTCCGTTTTGGTTATTGGGGCGATTTCCATGACTGCCATGTTGCTGGATTTGGCAACGGTGGTCAGTCTGATTAGCTTCGGTGCGCTCATTGCGTTTACTGCAGTTAATTTCTCGGTCTTTATGCATTTTTACATCAAGAAAGTAGAGAACAAAGGCTGGAACAATATTTTTAAAAATCTTGTGCTTCCGATCTTCTCTGTCGCGGCCATTGTCTGTCTGTGGTTTAACCTTGATGCTGCCACACTGCATTTTGGTTGTGTTTGGCTCAGTCTGGGAATTGCTATTTTTATCTATAAAAAATTGAGAAAGCAAAGTGTTGTCATGAGCAATGCTTAATAAATATTGGAATGAAAGTGAGTTGAACAAATGAAAAATCTGTTAATGAAACCTGTGCTGTTGAATGATGTCGAATTTAAAGTTAGCCAAGCTATGACAAGTGAGAAAGAGTGGAACTGGATTGCTCCACAACATGGGCATATCGAGCATGCTGCCAATTATTATGAAAGTTCTCTGGCAGATTGGCATCAATTTGAAAGTTTACAAACTGATCTTGAATGTGATGTCTTGGTCATTGGTGGAGGGTTGCTCGGTGCATCTACGGCACTACATCTGGCTGAACAAGGCGTTGACACCGTTTTGGTTGAGAAAAATCGGATAGGGAGTGGTGCTTCAGGACGTAATGGCGGGCAACTTACGCCCGGTCTTGCGCGTTGGGAGGCAGAAGAAATGATTGAGCAGCTCAGTCATGCTGATGCCAAAAAGTTATGGCAGTTTACTTCAACTGAAGCTATGCAGTTGATTGATTCGATTTTGGCGCGTTATCAAATTGATGCGGCACGTAAACATGGGCATATTACCGCCGCAGTTCATGAAGGACATTTGGTTGCACTGACACAAGGAGCAGATGCCCGAAAATATCTGGGTGAAAACCATACGCAGGTGGTGGGTAAACATGAACTCTATGAATATGTGAAGTCCGATCGTTATTTTGGGGGATTAGTTGATCGCTTAGGCGGACATATTCATCCTTTAGCGCTCAATCGTGGGCAGATTTATGGATTTTGTCAGCAAGGTGGGAAAGTGTATGAACATACCGAAGTGGTCTCGATACAGGAACGGGAGGACGGGATTTATGTTCAGACCACTACAGGCTGCATTAAAGCGCGAAAAAGTGTGGTATTGGCCGTGCATCATGCGTCTTTTAAATTGCTGGAACAAAAAAATCAAACCACCATTCCATTTTATACCTATGTCTGTACCACCGCGCCGCTGAATATTGAATTAAAGCAATTATTGCCACAGGATCATCCGGTATATGACACCCAATTTCAAATTGATTATTACCGTGGAGTTTCCAATAATCGACTCCTTTTTGGTGGACAAGGCACAGGAACTTGCTGGAATGCTGAGAAAACAGCACAATATTTGAAAGGTCGCATATTGCATGTGTTTCCACAATTAGAACAGGTCGAACTCGATTTTGTCTGGAGTGGCACAACTGATTTGACCGTCAACGGTGCAACTGATAGCCGTAAATCAGGGGATAAATTTCCTGTCTATGCTGTACATGGCTGGAGCGGTCATGGTGTAGCACAAACTGTCCGCATTGGCAAAGCCATTGCAGATGATTTTTGTGGGCAGTCAGATGACTTTGAGATGCTGACTCAGATTCAGCATCAAGATATTCTATGGGGCAGAGCTTTGGCACCTTTAGTTATTCCCATGGCAAAAGGATTTTATGGCGTTGGTGCTGCGATGAATCCAGGCAAAATGGTATCATTTTAGTCTCAAAACAGGCTTAACTCAGGCAATATGTACTAAAATGTATTGCCTGATCTATGAATATCATCAGGCTATCAAGTGCTGCCTGATGCAAGCTTGTTGTGTTCATTTATATGCAGAATGAATTGAAAATAATCACTCGCTATCTTTATGAATGTACTGAAACGTTTTGAATGGATAAAGAATTATCGCTTTGCCTGTCAACTTGCGATGCAGCGATATTCACGCCTGAAACTAGATTTTATCCTGATGTTTTTACTGGTGGTCTTCGTTGCGATATTTGGGACGTTGTTTCCCTATCTCATGAAGTTACTTGTCGATCAGGTTGAACAAAACCATCATATTGAAATTGCTCATTTATTTAGTATAGAAAAACTCTATTTATTGGTGCTGGCTTATGCGGCAGCATGGCTCATGTCGCAATTGCTATCATGGTGTCAAAATTTATTTAGCATGATCATGTCGGTAAACTTTGAGACGGCACTGATGTATTCTGGCGTCGAAAACTTTTTAGCCCTGCAAAAACAACATCAAGATCAAACGGAAATAGGCGTCTTCCTGACCGACTTGCAACGTGGCGCATCGGCGATGAGCGAAATGACTTTTGCTTTTTTTATGTTATTAGGGCCGATTGTATTTCAACTTTTATTTATTTTTGCGGTGTTATTTAAAACGATTAATATCGTGTTTAGTGCATGTTTTGTGGGGACGGCCCTCCTGATTTTTATTGTTTCTATATTAATTAGTAAAAAAAGTAGTGGTTATTTTAATGAAATTTATCAGGGACGTAATTTAATCAATACAGCTATTTTAGAGAAAGTATCTCAAAGCTATGAAATTAAAATTAAACACTCACAAGTTTATGAACAGAATCGTTTAAAACAAAGTTTATCGAGCTATGCAGTTATCGTCAAAAATACCAATCTTCGTATTGGTGGGTTAATGATGATGCAGGTTCTTTTAATTTTTCTATTTTTACTCGGATTTATGTTTTACACCGCCTATATTTCCCAGCATCAGCAAATTAGTTCAGGCGATTTTGTCCTGATTAGTACCTATATTATTCAGTTGACTTTGCCTTTTTTAATGGTCTCGCAAAGCCTGATGCGGGTAAATGGCAATATTGTAGCGCTAAAGACTTATCGACAATATTTTGATTTAACGCGTGACCATTATCAGCCTTGGACATCAACAGCGTCTAGCACTTCTGTTTTATATCAATTTGAGGATGCCACACTGAACTTGGGTAAACATGAGATACAGCATTTTAATTTACAGCTAATGGCTGATACTCATTATGCGATTGTAGGCCAGACAGGTCGCGGAAAAACTTCCCTTATCAATTATTTAATTGGGGTGTCAAAGATTAAATCTGGGCGACTTTATTATCAGAATTTGGATATTTCGGAGAATTTTTCTGAAGAAATTTTTAATCAAGTCAGTTTTGTCGGACAGCATGCTGTTATTTTTTCTGGCAGTTTAAAAGACAATCTAGTTTATAATAGCCCTTATGATTATACAGATGCTGAGTTGATAAAATGGCTGGAAAAATTTAAATTAAACTCAATTCTTGAAAAGAACAAAATAACATTAAATGATGATATGGGAGATGTATATAAAAATTTTTCAGGAGGTGAAAAACAGCGAATAAGTATTTTACGTGGAGTTTTAAGGCAACCGCAATTATTGATTTTAGATGAGCCAACCTCAGCATTAGATATCACTACCGCACTGGAAATAATAGAGTTACTAAAAAAACAGGTGAAATCCCTGATTATAGTTTCACATTCGCAGCAATGTATTGATTTAATGGATGACGTGATTGATTTAGATCAGCAGTTTAACTAGTCCACTGAAAACAAGGCATGATGATCAAGTGTGATCCATGAGAAATTTGATTAAGATACTAAAAAAATGTCAGATCAAGTAAACCATTCAGATTATTTTGTAATTTAGACTTCATTATTTCTGCTATATTTTTATAAAATCAATATATAACAATTAGTTGAATATTATTTTTAATCATTGACTGCTAAAAAATAAATCCGATAGGAAAGTTTTTTTAATTATTTATTAAGCAATTCTGCCTAGCATCAACAGGAAAACAATAAGCCTGAATAAAAAAATCAGTTTTAGGTCATTGTTTGAATTTTATATGTTTCTGATGAACTGCATATAAATACAAGAGTTTTATCCTGAGTTTTTATTAAGTAAGTATTTGGGATAAATAACGCGATGGCGAACATCTGGACATCCTATGAATGCAATTATTCATACCCTCTCTGTGATTCGTGGTGATCAACGACCAGAGTTTATTCGAACTGAAGTTCTTTCAGACATTTTAGACCATACAGCAGAGCAATATCCGACCCATATTGCCCTGATTGATCATGAGCGAAAGATCAGTTATGCCGAGTTACAACAGCAAGTCGATCAAATTGCACAGCAGTTGATCCAGCGTGGTGTCAAAGCAGGTGATCGCGTGGGACTATGGTTACCACGTGGAGCAGATTTACTGATTGCTCAAGCGGGGATCTGTAAAGCAGGTGCTGCATGGCTTCCCTTTGATATGGATGTTCCTGTCGATCGTATTCAGATTTGTCTGGATGATGCCCAAGCCGTGGGGATTGTCACCAGTCAGGAATGGGCGGGTTTACTGACACAACTGCAACAAAATGTATGGACTGCGCATGAACTGAATCAGCCAACACAACACCCGATAATTCAGCAACGTGCTGCACTGGATGATGCGGCTTATATCATTTATACCTCTGGTTCAACGGGCAAGCCGAAAGGGATTGTAATCGAGCAGCGTAATATTTGTCACTTTCTGCGTTCAGAAAATTCAGTCTTGGGCGTATGTCACCAAGATAAAGTCTATCAGGGCTTTTCTGTCGCTTTTGATATGTCCTTTGAAGAAGTCTGGATTTCTTATTTGGTCGGTGCCACGATCTGGATTGCACCCAAAGATCTGGTGACTGATCCTGAGCGTCTTTGTAAAACCCTTCAACAAGAAAATATTACAGTTTTACATGCCGTGCCAACCTTATTGGCGCTATTTCCAGAAGATGTACCAAATTTAAGAATCATCAATCTGGGCGGTGAAATGTGTCCCGAAGCTTTGGTGGCGCGTTGGGATTTACCACATCATCAGATTTTTAATACCTATGGACCGACTGAAACAACTGTCACCTCAAGTCTGGCGCGTGTTTATGCCAATGAACCTGTGACGATTGGCGTTCCCTTGCCGAATTACGGCATGCTGGTTTTAAACGATCAGCTTGAGCTATTAGCGCAGGGCGAAGTGGGTGAGCTTTGTGTGTTTGGCCCAAGCGTGGGACGTGAATATTTAGGGCGTCCAGAACTTACCGCTGAAAAATTCATTGATAATCAATGGGCGCAAAACGAGCACGAACTTAAACTGTATCGTACAGGTGATTTGGCACGACTTGATGAAAATGGTCAAATCCAGTGTTTGGGACGTGCTGATGATCAGGTCAAGATTCGTGGTTTCCGTGTTGAACTAGGTGAAATTGAAGCCGCTTTGTGTGATTTAAATGGAATCGGTACAGCGGCTGTGGTGTTGCGCCGTGATGACGAAATGGATCAACTGGTCGCTTTTATCGTGCTTGATCAAGAGGCTAAAAGCCAGATTCAGGTGAAAGATATTCGGACATATTTAAAGTCCAGATTGCCAGCGTATATGGTTCCCAACCGTTTTGAAATTGTTGAGCAAGTTCCACGTTTATTGTCTGGAAAAATTGACCGAAATGCATTGCGTAAAATTGAGTTGACGACTTCTATAGATAAAGAAGTTTCAGACGAACCGCAAAATGAAGCAGAAAGTATTTTATTTACTATTTTACAGAAATTATTTCCAAATCAGGCGATTCGCCTCAGTGCCGATTTCTTTGATGATTTGGGTGGACATTCACTTTTGGCTGCTGTATTGACGTCTGAGCTACGTGAATATCCTGAATATGCGCAAATCACGATCCAAAATATTTACCAAAATCGTAAAGTTGGTGCGATTAGCCAGTTTATGTTGGCCCAGACCAAGCAACAGCAAATGCGTGAAGTGAATAGCTATGAGGTAAATAGCCTGCATCGTGTGCTGTGTGGTGTGGCGCAGCTTGTGGTCATCCCTGTATTGATTGCGCTGACCATTTTACAATGGCTTGCTCCATTTTTTAGTTATCACTATTTTACGGGTAGCCCGAGCGATAGTATTCCCCATGCAATTGCGATTTCACTGGGCGTATATGTACTGAGTATGATTGCCAGTTTTGCGCTCTCCATTGTAGGTAATCGCTTATTGTTAAGGGGGGTTACAGCGGGTGAATATCCACTCTGGAGTAGAACTTATTTTAGATGGTGGCTGGCAGATCGGTTGACCAACATTGCGCCTGTTTATTTATTGGCGGGGTCAAGTCTAAATCGTCTGTATTTGCGTGCTTTGGGCGCTAAAATTGGTCAGAACGTGCATATCGGTTCGGTCTTTATTCGTATGCCAGCCTTGCTGCAAATCGACGATGGTGTCAGTGTTGGTTCACATGTCAATCTGGAAAATGCCAAAGTCGAGCAGGGTCATCTGGTTTTAGGTCGTATACATTTAAAACAGGAAAGTTATGTCGGGTCTTATAGTGTTTTGGAAGAAAATACCTGTCTTGAAGATTATGCCCATTTAAAAGCTTTATCGGCATTGCCAAATGGTCAAACCATTCCTGCACATGAAATCTGGGACGGCGCACCAGCAAAATATCATAGCCGTATTGATGTGGCGCAATTATTGCTGCGTGAAAAAGTAAGTACTCTGCGTAAAATGTGGGAAGCTGCTTACTATGCAGTGAGTGCGATACTGATTTCCTGTTTATTTTTTATCCCGATCTTCCCTAATTTTATTTTGGTCGATTGGCTCGATGTCAAATATTTTAGTGACTGGGCAAGCAGCAATAGTGCGATTACTGCCTTGCATTATTTCTTGCTTGCCATTCCTGCCAGCGTATTGATGATTATCGCCACAGCATTATTCGCGGCATTGGTGCGTAAAATCCTGTTGCCAAGTCTCAAAGCTGGAACCTATTCGTTGCATAGCTCGACTTATTATCGTAAATGGTTTGCCACTCAAATTTTGGAAACCAGTTTGCAAACTTTGCATGGATTGTTTGCGACGGTTTATGCACCTGCATGGTTTCGTTTGCTGGGTGCCAAAGTGGGGAAAGACAGTGAAGTTTCAACCGCCACAGGTGTGATCCCTGAGTTACTCACATTGGGCGATGAAAGTTTTATTGCCGATGCGGTGATGCTAGGTGATGAAGAAATTACTCGTGGCTGGATGATTTTACAGCCGACAACAATCGGTCGTCGTAGCTTTGTCGGAAATAGTGCTTATATTGCCGATGGTACAGATTTACCTGATGGGGTATTGATTGGTGTTCAATCAAAAATTCCTGAAAAAGATCAATTACAAAGTGGTGAAACATGGTTTGGTTCACCTGCGTTACGGCTGCCTGCACGTGAAACGGTTGCGGATTTTCCTGAACATTTGACCTTTAAACCTAGTATTGCACGACGGATGATGCGTGGTTTTATTGAAGGTTTGCGTATTGTGCTGCCTTCTGCGTTTGCAATTGGTGTTGGTTATATGATCGTGTTATCTGTAATCAATACGGTGGTCACAAAAGGCTGGCTCTATGGCTTACTGGCTTTAACCTTGTCAGGTATTGCTTATGGTATTGTCAGTTTTCTTCTCATCGTGGTCTTGAAATGGGCGTTGATTGGTCATTATAAAACCCGTTCAGCACCCATGTGGACGATGTTTGTCTGGGTCAGTGAAGGTATTACCAGTTTATATGAGTCGATTGCCATTCAGAACTGTCTCAACTATGTACGTGGTACACCGTTTTTGCCAATGTTATTGCGCTTACTGGGGGTCAAAGTCGGTAAAAATGTATATCTGGATACTGCTGATATCACCGAGTTCGATTGCGTAAGTATTGGAGATAACAGTGAACTGAATAGTTTTAGTGGCCCTCAAACACATTTATTTGAAGATCGAATCATGAAAATTGGTGAGGTGAAAATTGGCAGCCATGTCACCGTCCATTGTCGGAGTATCGTACTCTATAATGCTGAAGTTGCCGATCAAACGCTACTTGGACCGCTGACACTGGTCATGAAAGGTGAAAAAATTCCAACTCAATCCGCTTGGATCGGTTCGCCTGCACAACCATGGGTGGCTGGCTAATACGGGTCTGAATTGCAGCAAAAAATGGGCGAATGAATCGCCCATTTTTATGTCTACTCTTTTTTACAGCGCTTGTTCATCCAATAAAAGCTGCGCTTCACGTAGGCTTAATGTCCCTTCATAAATGGCACGACCCGTAATCGCACCCAAAATACCAGGCTGGCCTTTGAGTAAACGGACATCTTCAAGATTGGTCACACCACCAGAAGCAATCACAGGAAGCCCTGAATATTGAGCCAAATTGACAGTTTGCTCGACATTGACCCCTTGCATCATGCCATCACGGGCAATATCGGTATACACGATGCTAGAGACACCCGCATCGGCAAAACGTTTGGCCAAATCAGTGGCTTTGACATCGGTCACATTGGCCCAGCCGTCTGTTGCTACAAAACCATCTTTAGCATCAATCCCGACGATAATATGACCGCCAAATTGTTTGCATGCTTCTTCTACAAACGCAGGATCTTGAACGGCTTTGGTTCCAATAATGACAAAAGATACGCCAGCATCCAGATAATGCTCAATGGTTTCAAGCGAGCGAATACCACCACCAATTTGAATTGGTAGTTCAGGTTGTGCTTTGGCAATCGCTTCGACCACAGGTTTATGAATCGGTGTACCCGCAAAAGCACCGTTTAAATCAACCAAATGCAAACGACGCGCGCCTTCATTGACCCAATGTTGAGCAGTTGCGACAGGATCATCTGAAAAAACCGTATCATCTTCCATACGGCCTTGTTTTAAACGGACACACTTACCATCTTTCAGGTCAATTGCAGGGATGATCAGCATGCTTTCGCTCCTTGCTTCATCTGGGAAAATAAAAATTGCCTCATCTTAGCAAACTCTATCGCAATTGCTAAGTCAACAGAATGAAGATTTCGTTTTAATCTGGATGATTTTGTTTGGAGAGTTGCTGTTGTGCTATTGCAGATAAGTTTGATAGGTCGGAATGAGCAGAACGCTTAAAAGCCCAATCATCAGACTCAATGGAACAAGAATAATATAAATCCAGCCAAAGAATCGTTCCCACTTACAGGTATAGCGTGTTGGGCCAAAATCGTTGAGACGCGTATTGCCTTTGGCACAGAGTAAATAGGTCATAAACACAATATTGATGAGCGGAACCATATAAAGTAAAGATAACCAGCCACTTTGATTACAATCATGTAAGCGGCGAATCATAAAAATAAAATGATAATAAACAAAAATCGCAGTCAGCGTGCCTATAGAACAAATCATAAACAGGATGGTTTGATTTGAATAGCTGCTTTGTTTTTCGCTCATTTGAATCAGACCAAAACCAATGGTACTACATGCGATTAGAAAAAAAAGACTTCCCAGTAAACTCCAAGCTGCAAATGATAAGCGACCAAAACGACCTTCGGGGCGTAATGGTGAATCATTGGCGAGACAAGTACCCTGAACTGAAGAGCGCATCTTATTTTCCCTGAAACGTTCAACTATTTTGAATAAGGCAGTTTTGAGATCAAGTCTAAAGTATAAAAGAAAAATGAAAGATAAATTGTAATATTTGTATTTTTTGTGATGGGTTTAAAAGATCAAGTCAATTTGACTTGATCTAGTGTGAGTGTGCAAACGTTGCTTTAAATTTTCCATTCCACAAAGTTTTTTAACAACTGTAAACCTGCTGTATGACTTTTTTCAGGATGGAATTGGGTCGCAAACAAGTTGTCTTGATGAATGGCGGTACAAAATGGCAGCCCATAATCACAGGTTGCGGCAATTAATTCACTTTGCTGCGGCTCAACATAATAACTATGCACAAAATAAAAACGAGCATCCTGTTCGATCTTATTCCACATAGGATGAGATGGATCGGCTTGATGAACCTGATTCCAACCCATATGCGGTACTTTTAAACCTTCGATTTCAGGAAAATGTTTGACCTGACCTGCAAAGATTCCAAGCGCATCAGTTCCGCCATTTTCTTCAGAACGTTGCATAAGCGCTTGCATACCGACACAAATGGCTAAAACAGGCTTATTAAAAGCCGCTTGACGCACGACTTCATCAATTCCAGCCTCATGCATGCCTTGCATACAATCCCGCATGGCGCCAACCCCAGGAAAAACAATTTTATCTGCTTGCGCAATCAGTTTTGGGTCATTGGTCACATCGACCGTTGCTCCCACATGTTCGAGTGCTTTGGCTGCCGAATGAAGATTTCCCATGCCATAATCAAGTAAAGCAACACGAGTCATTACAGACTCCCTTTGGTCGAAGCAATCGTTCCTGACGCACGTGGATCAACTTCACAGGCCATGCGGAGTGCGCGGGCAAAGGCTTTAAACACACTTTCGATCTGGTGGTGGCTGTTTTTGCCTTTCAGATTATCAATATGTAAAGTCATTAGCGCATGGTTAACGAAGCCCTGAAAAAATTCAGAAAATAAGTCGACATCAAAACTTCCAATGCGCGCGCGAGTAAATGGAATATCCATAAATAAACCTGGACGGCCAGATAAATCCACCACGACACGAGAAAGTGATTCATCTAATGGCGCATAGAAATGACCATAACGGCGCAAACCTTTTTTATCAGCTAATGCCTGTGCAAATGCTTGACCCAGCGTAATTCCGCAATCTTCAACGGTATGGTGATCATCAATTTCAAGATCACCATCACAGTGAATATCAATATCAAATAAACCATGACGCTTGATTTGATCAATCATATGGTCTAAAAATGGAACTCCAGTGTTCAGTGTACCCTGACCAGAACCATCAAGATTCAAACGAACCCGGATTTTGGTCTCATTGGTATTTCTTACCACTTCACTGATACGCTCTGTCATGGACACGTTCCTCAAAAAACGTTAAAAATGATGAATATAAAGCTCAATTCGCTGTGACAAAAGTGACAGCACACAGATTGCTCAGGAGGGTTAATCCATGCCTATAACCGTACATGCTTATACTTCACTTGAAAACGAAGAAATGCGCAGCCAGCTTGAGCGACTGTATGACACAAGTCCTGAATTTGGCGATGGGCAAGATGCGGTCGAGCAGCTAGAACAAAATCTGGCGCAGTATACCACAGTCTATACCGCTGAATTTAACACCAAGATTATAGGTGCAATCTGGTGTACAGGACAAGGTGAAAGCAAGATTCTGGAATATATTGTTGTACATCCTGCCAATCGGGGGCGAGGGGTCGCGGAACGTCTGGTGAGTGAAGTTTGCCGTATGGAAGAGGAAAAAGGGGTTAAATTTTTTGAACCAGGTTGTGGGGCGATTCATCGTTGTCTGGCGCATATCGGTAAATTATCGGTTCAGGGATAATTTTTGCGAAAATACTGCTTTAAATTTAAACGTTCAGGCAAAAAATGCAGGCTGTATCTTGACTGAGGCGGTCGAACATTGTTTAATACGCCCACATCGGCGCGATAGCTCAGTCGGTAGAGCAACGGATTGAAAATCCGTGTGTCGGCAGTTCGATCCTGCCTCACGCCACCATATTTAAAAAACCAAATTTGTGTTTTCGATCCCTGATCCCATCAGGGATTTTTTTTGGGTAAAAAAAAGACATTTGATGAAAAAGATGCTGATTTTGATTGACTAATTGCCTGAGATACGGCTTAATACACGCCATCGGCGCGATAGCTCAGTCGGTAGAGCAACGGATTGAAAATCCGTGTGTCGGCAGTTCGATCCTGCCTCACGCCACCATATTTAAAAAACCAAATTTGTGTTTTCGATCCCTGATCCCATCAGGGATTTTTTTTGGGTAAAAAAAAGACATTTGATGAAAAAGATGCTGATTTTGATTGACTAATTGCCTGAGATACGGCTTAATACACGCCATCGGCGCGATAGCTCAGTCGGTAGAGCAACGGATTGAAAATCCGTGTGTCGGCAGTTCGATCCTGCCTCACGCCACCATATTCAAAAAAGCCCTAGACATTGTTTAGGGCTTTTTTATTGTCTGACAATTTTAGTGATGTGCTTTCATTTTTATTTTATAGTCAAGTATAAGCATCTAAAATCAAGGAGCGGAGGATGAAAGATTTATTCTCAGCCCAAAGTCAGCTTTATCAACAGGCACGACCAACTTATCCACAGGCGGTGGTTCAAGAGCTGCTTAAACATGTGCCTGCATACGACTTTGCATGGGATTGCGGCGCGGGATCAGGTCAGTTCACCCAACTTTTAGCGCCTTATTTTGAGCAAATTGTGGCAACAGATTTAAGCGTCAATCAATTGCAACACGCCCCTTATTTTGAAAATGTCAGTTATCAGGTACAGACGGCAGAACAGGCTCGTTTTCCAGCGCAATGTTTTGATTTCATCAGCGTCGCCCAAGCGATTCACTGGTTTGATTTTGATGCTTTTTATGCGCAAGTCAAACGAACTTTAAAACCCGAGGGTGTATTTGCTGTATTGGGTTATGGTTTGATTCAGGTCGATCATACGCAACTCAACGACGCGATTCAGTATTTATATCGGGTCATTCTCAAAGATTACTGGGATGCTGAACGTCATTATGTGGATGAGCAGTATCAGACCATTCCGTTTCCATTTAAGGAAATTGCTATGCCTGATTTTAAAATTCAGTTAGCGTGGTCTTCTGAACAATTGATTGATTATTTGTAC
Source organism: Acinetobacter sp. 479375 (assembly GCF_000581715.1). Classification (NCBI taxonomy): domain Bacteria; kingdom Pseudomonadati; phylum Pseudomonadota; class Gammaproteobacteria; order Moraxellales; family Moraxellaceae; genus Acinetobacter; species Acinetobacter sp. 479375. The sequence goes on from NZ_JEZN01000002.1 coordinate 144,379, forward strand.
ACGTGGTCGGCAATCAAACATTATATCCAGCAAAATGATGCAGATCCTTTAAATCGAATACGAGCCTTATGCTCATCCGATCAAAGCTTTCAAATTGAGTTTCCTATTTTGTTAAGAGTAGGAACGCTCGGGTAATCAATAGCAAAACAATGATGCATAGCCGCTTTTGACATGACGACTGCGATAACAGCCAAATCTAAGACATAAAAAAAGCCAGATCATTGAGATCTGGCGCTGAAAACTCATCATTCTTATGATTTTCGAGATTTTTAAAATTTAAATTTTACATTTTTTACTTTTTTGATAAGTCTCGATATTTTCAATATTAGTTTGAGCCTTATTTTTCAGGGCTTGCTGTAGTTTTAGATTGTTTTCATCTGAGGTGTCTTCTGAACCAGCCAAATTGTTCGCCATATCTTTGGCTTTAGCTGCATGTTCAGATTTTCCACCAAAAGCACTAAGCGCTCCACCTGCAACACCCGCCCATTTACTGATGGTTTTGTTTGGAGTATCCGTTTGAATGTTGGTGATGTTTCTTTCAGCGGCTGCAAGCTCTCGTTTGGCATTGGCTTTTTCAACACTTAGATCAGTACAGCTTAATGCTTTCAGTTCTGTCGTGGTAAATGCTTTGGTATTGACTTCAGCCTGAACAAAATTGGATGCAGTAAGAGCAAGCATCGCACAACCTAATAGTTTTATCTTCATTGTTTGAATCCCCCTGATGAATCATCATTCAGATTCAATTTTAATCAGACTATTGCTAGATTAATTATCATATCATCGATATTTATTTGGCATTTAAACCTTGAGGACTTTCATTACACTAAAGTGAATCTCATTTAGTCTTGAATTAGACGTTTGCCCATACACACCACATCCACTTCTTCATAACCCAGCTCTTCGTAGAAAGTTTGTACATCAAGATTATCCTGACGAACCAATAATTGAAGTTTAGGGCAACCGCGTGCAACGAGACGTTTTTCCAACTGTTGAACCAATGCGGTCGCAATACCTAGACGTTGGTGTTGCGGATGTACTGCCAAATAATTCATCCAGCCACGGTGTCCGTCATAACCCCCCATTAATACGGCAATTAATTGCTCATCTTTTATGGCCACTAAAAATAGATCATCCTGCTGAACCAGTTTACGAAAAATATCCAGCTCGGGATTATTCCATGGGCGAGTCAGCCCACAAATTTCCCAGAGATGAATCACGTCATCTAGATCGGATTGAATAAATTGGCGAATCATAAACATGGAATTTTCTACTTGTTATTGTCTTGCTTTAAGATAATCGAAAATTGTCTATTTGATAAGTCTGCTTCTCATACAGCAAAAAAAAGCACCCAAGGGCAGTCGGGTGCTTTTTTTAAAGGTGAATGCTGTAAGTGTGGATGCTAAAAGTTAAGCAGATTTTGCTTGAGCTTCTGCCACCAGCATATGACCAGTTTCTTCAAAATTTGCATGCCATGACAACGCTTCGCGTAGTAGGTGCGGTGTATGACCACCTTTGGCACAAGCACGATCGAAGTAATCGTTTAACGCCCCTTGATAAAGTGGATGTACACAATTGTCAATGATGACACGTGCACGCTCACGAGGTGCAAGTCCACGAAGGTCTGCAAGTCCTTGCTCAGTGACTAAAATATCAACATCGTGCTCACTATGATCCACATGCGATACCATTGGTACGATTGAAGAAATGTCACCACCTTTGGCAATCGATTTGGTCACAAAAATAGCCAAATGCGCATTACGGGCAAAGTCACCTGAACCGCCAATACCATTCATCATTTTGGTACCGCAAACATGAGTTGAGTTCACGTTGCCATAGATGTCAAATTCAAGTGCAGTATTGATCCCGATAATCCCCAAACGGCGTACCAATTCTGGGTGATTCGAGATTTCCTGAGGACGTAATACCAGTTTATCTTTGTACGCTTCAATATTACCAAAGACTTTTTCACCACATTTTGCAGAAAGGGTGATTGAGCTACCTGATGCAAATTTCATTTTTCCTGCATCAATCAATTCAAAGGTACAGTCTTGTAATACTTCTGAATACATGACTAAATCTTCAAAGTTTGAATCTTTGAGGCCTGTCAGTACCGCATTGGCAATTGAACCAATCCCTGCTTGTAATGGGCCAAGATTTGTAGGTAAACGACCTTCTGCAACTTCTTTTTCAAAGAAGGCAATCAGGTGATTGGCAATCCCTTGCGTTTCATCATCAGGTAAAGTCACGGTTGATGGTGAATCTGCGGTGTCATTAAATACGATCCCGACAATTTTCGCTGGATCAATTTGAATGGCAGTAGTACCAATACGTTCATCGACTTTGGTCAATGGAATAGGCTGACGCGTAGGACGATAAGTTGGAATATAAATATCGTGTAGACCTTCAAAAGCTTCGCTTAAAGAGGTATTGATTTCAACAATGACTTTTTCCGCAAAAATCGCAAAGCTGGCAGAGTTACCGACTGATGTTGTTGGAATAATGCCACCATCTTCAGTAATTGCAATCGCTTCAATCACTGCTACATCTGGACGTTTTAATTGTAAGTTACGCATTTGTTCAACAGTTTCAGACAAATGCTGATCGATAAACATCACTTCGCCATTATTGATGGCACGACGTAATGTGTTATCCACTTGGAAAGGCAAACGACGCGCTAAAACACCAGCTTCGGTCAACTGTTTGTCTAGATCGTTACCTAAACTTGCGCCCGTGATTAAGGTAATTTTTAAAGGATTGGCTTTAGCACGATGAACCAGTGCTTGCGGAACCGCTTTGGCTTCACCAGCGCGAGTAAAACCACTCATACCGACTGTCATACCGTCTTGGATAAACTCAGCGGCTTGATCTGCGCTGATGACTTTGTCATGAAGGGAGGCTAATCGGATACGATCTAAAGACATGGCTTACTCTCAATCTTGTGGATTACATAGGAGGGGATTGTACCTACTCTACAAGCGATATGGAGGCATGTTAGGCTAAGGTCTAATTTTTATAATAAATGTGGGTATAAATATTAATGATGTTTTTAACTATTTGATTATGATAAAATAAAAATTGATCAGTTAATGATCTGCATCATTTGTTTGTTGTTTTTTTAGACAAAAGTATTAGAAGCGTTCGGTGAGGCTTTGCTTAATTTTATTAAGTGGATTGACCGATGCTGTGTCATCTTGCAAATGTTTAGGTAGAGGCAGTGAAATGATGGCTTCAAGTCCTCCTTCTGGGCGATTATGAATCAGTAATTCACCCTGATGAATATCCACAATCCGTTTCACAATCGACAGTCCCAACCCGCTTCCTTGTACGGTTCGTGCTGCATTTCCCCGAACAAAAGGCTGCATCAAGTCATCAATCTGATCTTCTGGAATGCCTTCTCCATGATCTGCAACGCTGATTAAAATATGTTCATTTTCAACATGGGCACTCAGTTCAATCGGTTCTGCACCATAACGTTTGGCATTATTAATCAAATTGGCAATCAGTCTTTTTAAAGAAAGGCTACGTGCAGGAATAATCGGGACATCCTGTGCCTCAAAACGAATATCCAGTGGTTTAAATTGCACCACCAATTCTTGTAATAAGATATTAATATTGGTTTCGCGCAGTTCTTCATCTGATCCATCACGCATATAAGAAATGAACTGATTCAAAATCGCATCCATATCATCGACATCATAGATTAAGCCTTCCCTGAAAAATTCATCAGGCAGCATTTCTGCGGTTAAACGGATACGGGTCAGGGGAGTACGCAAATCATGCGATATACCTGCCAACATAATACGGCGATCCCGTTCAGTTTGTTCAAGCGTATAAATCATATGATTAAACGCCTGATTCACTTCACGGATTTCCTGCGGGCCATGATTGGTTTCTAGATAGGGCGCTTTACCTGTTTTACTATATTCATTGGCGGCATTCTGTAAACGACGTAATGGGCGGTTTAACTGACGCACAAGGGTTAAAATAATGATGCAGGCAATAATGGGAACCCCCAATAACCAACCAAAAATAAGCTCAGGACTATAGTTGGCATAGGTTTTCAGCGGTTCACGGACCCAGTTGCCTTTCATTTCTGGTGTTTGAATCCAGATACGCGGGCTCGGTTTGAACTGAAAATAGACGGTAACGTCTTTAACATTTAGCTCTTTGGCCAGTTTATCTTCGACATTATTGGTGAAGAAATCTGCAATGACTTTATCGCGGACATTGGGATATTCTTTGGGATTGGTGATGTATTCAATCCCGATCCGATTTTTGAGCCAAGTATCGATGTCGACTTCATTATTACGATGAAATATTCGAATATCAGGATTATTGACCAGTTCCAGTTCAACCGCGAGATAACGGGCATGTTGCTGAATTTCAGGTAAATAAAGCGTTCGCCAGAAAAACCACAGTGACATGACCAGACTGAAGATCACCACAAAAACCACCAGCACTGCCGTACGCATTGCAGCAGAGCGTGGTTTTATTTTGTCGAGAAAGCGCTCCCAGCGCGTGCGTTTACGCTCTGAGTAGGCAACAAAATCTGTATAGTCCTGTGGATTAACGGGATCGAGCTTCAATGCATTATCCTACAGCGCCAACTTATTCCGCACCATCAGGAACAAAGACATAACCAATGCCCCAAACAGTTTGAATATAACGTGCACGAGCTGGATTTTCTTCAATTAAACGACGTAAACGCGAAACCTGTACATCGATTGAACGTTCCATCGCTCCCCATTCACGACCACGCGCCAGATTCATGAGTTTATCGCGCGTTAAAGGTTCACGTGGATGCTGTACCAAAGCTTTGAGGACGGCAAATTCACCTGTCGTTAAAGTGACGACTTGACCTTCACGGGTCAGGGTGCGCGTCGATAAATCCAGAGACCACGGGCCAAAACTGACCACTTCCATTTGCTGGCTAGGCGCACCTGGAACTTCACGCACTTGACGGCGCAGTACAGCACGAATACGGGCTAGTAATTCGTTTGGATTAAAGGGTTTCGGTAGATAATCATCGGCACCTGCTTCCAGACCTGCGATACGGTCTGAGTCGCTGCCCCGTGCAGTCAGCATAATAATGGGCGTATCAATATTGGACTGGCGTAAACGGCGACAGATACTTAAGCCATCTTCGACAGGTAACATGAAATCTAACACAATCAATGAAAATAATTCTCGTTGTAACAAGCGATCCATTTGAGTGGCATCGTGTGCGGTTTTGACCACAAAACCTTTATCTTCCAAGAACCGTTGTAAAAGGGTGCGTAAACGCACATCATCATCGACCACCAAAATGCGTTCGACACGGTCGGTTTTGTTTTGTACAGCTTCATTATTTTCAGCAGGTACAACTAAACTCATGATGTACTCCCTTAATTTAAGTCAATATTTATAGCTTATTGGATCATTGCAGTATAATGCGGATAGTCTGTTTAAGACTATGTATCAATTTGCTCAAAATTACAATTTTCCGTGTGATTTGAAACCAAAAAACAACATGTTAAAGCGATTTTTCGGTACTTGAAGTTTGCAGCTTTAGGTTTAGGTGATTTTAGCATGTGAGATGTGTCATTTTTTTGATTAAATCCTTGTTTGTTCAATTAAATTTAATCATTTTTAGTTTATTTGTTGTGGGGGGAAAGCATTGATGCTGCGCATGATGCAAATATATAAATACGCATTTGCAAAAACATAACTCTTCATTTTCACTGCAATGGGATTGGCAGAAGCGTTGAGCATTTGATTTGAGTAAATAAGTTTAGCAAAAATGTGACTGTCTAGGCTAAAGCTTGAACCAGATCAAATAAAAATGTCTAAAAATTGAAAAAAACACAGGTTTGATTCAAAATTTCGTTTTTAATACGCAAAACAATTGTGGATTTTATAGTCTCGGTCTTTATAATCATTGCTTTTAAACTTTAGCCTTGTGGAATCAAATACGATGACTGACTTAGTTCAGCAGTTGGCAAGCGAACTTGCCGTACGTCCAAACCAAGTAGAAGCTGCTATTCGTTTAATTGATGAAGGTGCGAGCGTTCCATTTATTGCACGTTACCGTAAAGAAGTAACGCAGGGTTTAGATGATACACAACTGCGCCAGTTAGATACCCGCTTGGCTTATTTGCGTGATTTGTATGAGCGCCGTGAAAAAGTCATCGAATCATTAAAAGAACAAGACAAACTTTCAGAAGATTTGTTGGCACGGGTCAATGCGGCTGAAACCAAAAATGCGCTGGAAGAAATTTACGCGCCGTATCGACCAAAACGTACCAGTAAGTCGTTTAAAGCCAAAGAAGCGGGTTTGGGTCCTGCCGCAGAAAAAATCCGAAATGAAAATGTTGAACCTGTAGAGGCTTTAGCAGGATTTAGTCATGAAGACTATCCAGATGTTGAAAGTCAACTAGATGCGGTACAGCATATTATCATTGATGAATGGGCACAAAACATTGCTTTAACCACAGCGCTCAAAGCACTCTTTGCCAAAACTGCGATTTTGAAAAGTGCGGTGGCGTCTGATGAGAAAAAAGAAGTCGGTAAAAAATTCCGTGACTATTTTGAGTTTTCTGAAAACCTAAATAAAGTCCCATCACATCGTTTATTGGCGATGCTCCGTGGTCGTCAGGAAAATGTACTGGGCTTAAAAGTCGATGGTGAAGATGAAGCACCATTGGCGCAAATTGAAACTGAATATAGTCTTGAACAAATTCAGCCCCAAGCACGTCAGGATTTTTTAAAGCAAACGGCTAAATTATTTTGGTTGGGTAAAATCCGTCCACAAATTGAACATTCGTTGCTGACTGAAAAGCGCTTAGCTGCCGAAGCAGAAGCAATGGAAGTTTTTGCTGAAAACTTGCGTCATTTACTCTTGTCTGCGCCAGCAGGTGGTCGTACCACTTTAGGTGTTGATCCTGGGATTCGTACTGGCGTGAAACTGGCAGTAGTGAGTGATGCGGGCGATGTCTTGGCACATAGCACCATTTATCCATTTGCACCTAAAGAAGACAAAGAAGGTTCGATCGCTGAATTGGCGCGTTTGTGCCGTGAATACAATGTCGATTTGATTGCAATTGGCAATGGCACGGCGAGCCGTGAAACAGAAGCGGTGGTTGCAGAAATGATGACCGCAAACCCTGACCTTAAACTGACTCGGGTTAGCGTCAGCGAAGCAGGGGCTTCGGTATATTCAGCCAGTGAATTGGCGGCGGCTGAACTTCCAGAGTTAGATGTCTCCATTCGTGGTGCTGTCTCGATTGCCCGTCGTTTGCAGGATCCTTTGGCTGAACTGGTCAAGATCGATCCAAAATCGATTGGTGTGGGGCAATATCAACATGACGTGAACCAGACAGGTTTGGCTAAAACCTTGGACGCGGTGGTTGAGGATTGTGTAAACGCCGTAGGTGTTGATGTCAATACTGCATCATCTGCAATTTTGGGTTATATCGCAGGTTTAAACAAAGCCATTGCCCAGCAGATTGTTGAATATCGTAAAGAAAATGGTCGTTTTGAAAATCGTCAAGCTTTGAAAAAGGTGCCACGTTTAGGCGAACGTACTTTCGAACAGGCAGCAGGTTTCTTGCGCATTCAGAATGGTTCAGAGCCATTAGATGCCTCTGCGGTACATCCAGAAAGTTATGGTTTGGTGGAAAGAATAGTCGAAGCCAAAGCAACCACGGTGAAAGATATTATTGGTAATAGTGAAATTATTCGTCAAGTTAAAGCGGATGAATTTGTCGATGACCAGTTTGGTTTACCTACCGTTCAGGATGTATTGGCAGAGCTTGAAAAACCAGGCCGTGATCCGCGTCCAGAATTCCGCACGGCTAAATTCCGTGAAGATATTACTGAAGTGGCACAATTAACTGAAGGTATGCAGCTTGAAGGGATAGTGACCAATGTCACTAACTTTGGCGCATTTGTCGATGTAGGTGTACATCAGGATGGTTTGGTCCATATTTCTGAATTGGCCAATGAATTTGTTTCTGATCCACATAAAGTGGTCAAACCGGGTCAAATTGTACAAGTACGTGTACTCACCGTCGATGCTGAACGCAATCGTGTCAATTTAAGTATGCGTCCTGAAGGTTCACAGCCTCCTGTAAAAGCACAGCGCCCACCACGTCGTGATCAACAAGAGCAACGCGAAGAACGTAAACCACAAGCTAAACGTCCGCAAGCGGCGCGTCAAAATGATCAGGCGAAAAAACCACAACGTCCTAAACAGGATAAACCACAAGACAATAAAATTGGTGGATTCGGTGCATTGTTATTGCAGGCAGGGATTAAAGGATCGAAGTAATTTGTCGTTGATCAAATAATTTAAAAGACACTTTTGAACTGAACCCTATAAGTTGGACACAATTTATAGGGTTTTTTTAAGCCTAATCATATTGAGACATTTTAACAATAAATAAAATTATGTATAAAATTTTAATGTCAACAAAAAGTCGATGAAAAGACATATAAGAACACAACTACACAGCATAACTCCACTTTAAGGCGTGTAAGTTCTCAAACACTATTATGAAGTCTTGAAACCAGTTGATGTTTCCAGGCAGTACAACGCGAATCAGTTCTTTCAATTATAAATGGTTGTGTTATGTCAGTTTTAAATTTAAAAAGTAGGTTTCATATTAAAGATCTTCTGTCAGGAGTCGTGGTATTTCTGGTCGCGCTTCCTTTATGCTTAGGTATTGCACTAGCTTCTGGTGCTCCAATTCTTTCAGGAATTATTGCTGGAATTGTCGGTGGTATTATTGTAGGTTTATTGAGTGGTTCGCATATCAGTGTCGCAGGGCCAGCGGCAGGGCTGACGGCCGTGATTCTGGTACAACTTGAGCAACTGGGCGGCAATTATGCCGCTTTTTTATGGTGTATTGTTTTTGCTGGTTTTTTACAGATTCTATTTGGATTGTTTAAGCTTGGTTTTTTTGCAAATTTTATTCCCAATAATGTGATATTAGGGCTCTTGGCTGCAATAGGTGTCATCTTAATGATCACCCAGATTCCATACTTATTTGGGTTGTCAAATTTTTCTTGGAATCAATTATGGACTGGGCAGATCAATCAAATATTGCTTCAATTTGATCAAGGAGCAATGCTGATTGGTGTAGTAAGTTTATTATTAATTTTGGCATGGGATAGTAGTCCACTCAAAAAATGGGTACTTCCCTCTGCTTTGATTGCAGTAGTGGTTGCAGGCTTGCTGAATTACTTACTGGTTTACCTCCAATCATCATGGGCAATTCAACCTGAAAATCTTATTCAGTTACCTAACCTTTTGAGTGCGCCTGAAAATGTCATGATCTTCCCAGATTTTAGCTCTTTGAATAATCCCTTGATCTATACAGGAGCAATTACTCTGGCTGTAGTTGCTTCCTTGGAAACATTATTGAATCTGGAAGCTGCTGACAAACTTGATCCTCAAAAACGCTCTTCACCTCCTAATCGTGAATTATGGGCTCAGGGTGCAGGTAATATGGTTTCTGGTTTAGTCGGTGGAATGCCAATTACTTCGGTTATCGTTCGAAGTTCTGTCAATGCTAACACAGGTGCGCGAAGCAAATATTCAACGATTATTCATGGTATTTTGCTGTTACTTGCAGTTTTGTTTTTTGTTCCTTTAATGAATATGATTCCACTGTCGGCACTGGCTGCAATACTGATTTTGACGGGTTTTAAGCTTACCCATCCAAATATGTTTAAAAAACTATATCAACAAGGCTGGAAGCAATTTATTCCTTTTATCATCACGTTGGTTGCTATTTTATTTACTGATCTTTTAATCGGTATTGTTATTGGTTTGGCGATCAGTATTGCATTTATTCTTTATGGTAATTTACATAAAGGCGTGCGTATTTATAAGGAAAAACATTTACATGGGGTGATTACACGGATTGAACTGCCATCACAGGTGACGTTTTTAAATCGTGCTGCTCTGATTACAGCATTGGAAAGAATCCATAAAAATGATCAATTGGTGATTGATGCAACTCAGTCAGATAGTATTGATCCTGATATTTATCAAGTTATTCAGGAGTATCAAAATGAAACCGCGATCAAGCGTGGTATTGATGTGAAACTGATAGGCTTCAAACAGCATTATGCTGAGCTGGATGATGCTGTTTTAGATATCGATATTAGTACACAGGATTTGCAATCTCAGTTGAGTCCTGTGGATGTATTGAAGTTATTGAAAGAAGGCAATCAACGCTTTGTCAAAAATGAGCGGTTGCAACGTGATATTTATCGACAAATTCGAGTTACGGCAGACCAAGGACAACATCCGATTGCCGCAGTATTGGGCTGTATGGATTCTCGTGCACCTACCGAGATGTTGTTTGATGTTGGCATTGGTGATCTGTTTAGTTTAAGGATTGCTGGAAATGTGGCTGGACAAAAGGTCTTGGGGTCATTGGAATTTGCTTGTCAGGCCAAAGGCTCAAAAGTGATTTTGGTTTTAGGTCATACGGATTGTGGTGCTGTGACGAGTGCATGTCAGTTACGGCTTGCTAATAAACAGATTTCACAAGTTAAGGAAATGCCACACATTCAATATGTGCTAGGACCGTTGATGCGTTCTGTAGAAAGTGTGTATGACATCATGCAACCGCGTGAGTTAAGTAAGGCTTTTGTACATCAAGTTACGGCTATGAATGTGCATTATAATATTCAATATATTATTCACCATAGTTCGGTGTTAAAAGAGATGCTAGAACGAGGTGAAATTGCGATTGTTGGGGCAATTTATGATGTGCAAACTGGTACAGTAAAATTTCTAGATGATTAATTTTTAGCAACTAAACGTGATAGACCGAAGTTTCTTGTGGAGAAGCTTCGGTCTATCGGTTCAGTTTTTATTTTTCATTGAGAGATAATTTTACCAATGCTCTCCAGGGAAAATTCGAGCATAGGTCTTTTGCATCCAGTTCAGTTTTTCCTGTTTTTTGCCCACTGCTGCATCTGAACTTGGGAACAGGTTAAATCCAATCGACATCAATAAGTTATTGACTTCAGGCACCAAAGAGTAAGTGACTGAGGCCAAACGACCTAAATTCGTCGCAATACGTTTAGGACGTTTTACAACGGCATAAGCGATGAGATCTGCGGCCTGATCTGGTGAAAGAGTAGGAACATAATTATAAATTTTGGTCGGTGCAATCATTGGTGTACGAACCAAAGGCATGTAAATCGAGGTAATCGAAATTTTATGAGAATGCACTTCGGCCGATAGACAACGGCTAAATGCATCCAGTGCAGCTTTAGATGCCACATAAGCCGAAAAACGAGTTGCATTGGCCAATACACCAATCGAACTAATATTAATAATCTGACCACCTTTACGGTTAATCATATGAGGTAAAACATTTAAAACCAAACGTACTGCACCGAAATAATTGAGTTGCATAGTACGTTCAAAATCATGGAAGCGGTCGATAGATTCATGCACAGCACGACGTATAGAGCGCCCAGCATTGTTGATCAGAATATCGATATGTTCGACTTTCTGTATGATTTCTTTGGCAACACGGTCAATGGCTTCCATGTCACTCAAATCACATGGAAAGATTGATGCTTTACCGCCTGCTTGAACAATCTCGGTTTGTACTTGTTGTAGTGTATCCTGAGTACGTGCGACTAATAGCACATGAGCACCTGCGGATGCCATTTTCTTTGCGACTGTTAAACCGATACCACTAGATGCACCAGTGATCAGAATAACTTTATTTTTGACATTCTCTTGGAAAAGAGTTTCAAGTTTTTTATTCACGCGTTTTTCCCTGAGCTTTGAGCTTAAATCCAAAAGCTTTACTTGTTTTTTTACCGCCTTAGACGTTTTGGTGAATGAATCTATTCAACCAAAGTCTAGGTAATTATTATTGGATTTAATTTTAAAAAAGTCTATAGTTAAGCCTATGAATTTACAAATGTTTTTAGAGCAATTACTCTAATTTTAAACTGTGCTTGGTTCACTTTTAACATAAAAAAATGCCCTTATATAATAAAAAAAGTCCGCATTAAAGCGGACTTAGTGAGTACTTTTTACTGTTTATTTAGACGTTTGCCAAAGCTTGATCCAGATCTGCAATTAAATCTTCAATATGTTCAATCCCAACAGATAAGCGAACCATATCTTCACTTACCCCTGCGGCATTAAGCTCTTCAGCATTTAACTGGCGGTGAGTGGTGGTCGCAGGGTGGCAGGCCAGACTTTTTGCATCGCCAATATTGACCAGACGGGTAAACAGTTGCAATGCATCAATAAAACGTGTGCCGCCTTCACGACCATCTTGAACCCCAAAGGAAAGTATCGCAGAGGGTTTACCTTTCACGTATTTTTGTGCCAGTGCATGCTGAGGATGATTTTTTAAACCCGCATAATTGACCCATTTGACTTTGGGATGTTGTTGTAAATATTCGGCAACTTTAAGTGCATTTTCAGTATGACGTTCCATGCGTAAAGACAAGGTTTCAAGTCCTTGTAAAATCAAAAACACGCTTAGTGGACTAATCGCAGCACCTGTATTACGCAGTGGAACCACGCGGGCACGAGCAATATAGGCGGCTGGGCCTAAGGCTTCGACATAATTTACGCCATGATAGCTTGGATCGGGGGTATTCAACACTTTAAAACGTTCAGGATATTGTCCCCATGGAAACTTACCGCTGTCTACAATCACACCACCGATGCTATTGCCATGACCACCAATATATTTGGTGAGTGAATGCACAATAATATCTGCGCCAAAATCAAACGATTTCTGAAGTACAGGCGTGGCGACGGTATTATCTACGATCACAGGTACACCATATTCATGTGCAATCTTGGAAATCGCTTCCAGATCAATAATATTACCCAATGGATTGCCAATCGATTCGACAAAGACCAGTTTGGTTTTATCATCAATTAATGCACGTAAACTTTCAGGTTGTTGGTAATCAAAAAAACGAACTTCAATGCCTTGTTTGGGCAGGGTGTGCGCAAATAAATTATAGGTTCCACCATATAAGGTCGATACGGACGCAATATTATCACCCGCTTCCGTAATGGTTTGAATAGCATAAGTAATCGCGGCCATACCCGAAGCCAAAGCCAATGCGCCAATCCCCCCTTCAAGCGCAGCAATCCGCTGTTCCAGTACGGCGGTGGTCGGGTTCATAATCCGCGTGTAAATATTCCCCTGAACTTTTAGATCAAATAAATCTGCCCCATGTTGCGTGTTATCAAATGCATAAGAGGTGGTTTGGTAAATTGGAACAGCCACTGCTTTGGTGGTCGGTTCTGGGGAATAGCCTGCATGAATAGCAAGCGTTTCATCTTTATAGGTCTGTGTCATTTTATTTTCCAGTGATGCATAAAAATCAAGCAAGGTTGTGTTTTAACATATTCTTTATGATTAATTTATCTATTTTTTAGGAACAGTCATCTTTTTATTTCATAACAACGGGCTGTGTATGCGCTTCATTCATCCATACACATGTCCTGAAAAAAACCTGTAAATGGCAGGGTTTTTATTTTAAGTTTCCGATTACATTGTGCCTAAATAAAAGTACAAAAACCTACTGGCGAGGACAAAACGGCAGGGACACTATAAAAAAATTGGTTTAATTCATGATAAAAAAAGCTGGAGAAGTCAACTAATGAGTAAGCAAAAAGTATCTGATATTATTATCGAAGTGCTTGAGCAAGCGGGTGTACAGCGTTGTTATGGCATTGTGGGCGATACCTTGAATCATGTGACCGATTCGATGTCAAAAAGCAGTATTGAATGGATTCATGTTCGTCATGAAGAAGTGGGTGGGTTTGCTGCGGGTACGGATGCTTTATTGAGTGGACATTTGACGGCTTGTGCAGGGTCTTGTGGGCCGGGTAGTTTGCATTTTATTAATGGTTTGTATGAGTCGCATCGCAATCGCGCCCCGGTCATTTTGATTGCCAGTCAAATTTCGACCGAAATGGCGGGATTTATTGATTTCCCTCAATATGTTGATTTTAAATCGGTATACGAAAAAAACTCGGTATTTTGTGAAGAAATTACCCAAGCTTCACAAGCTCGGCATATTATGAGTATGGCATGTCAGGCTGCGATCAATAAACGTGGTGTTGCAGTAGTAATTGTCCCCGCCAATATCAGTGAAGCTTCGGCTGAAGCAGGTTTGCCTTTTGTGCCGCGCCATGCTGAACCTGATATTTTGCCAAATCAAGCTGAACTTCAGCAAATGGTTGAGCTTATTTCACAGCATCAAAAAATCGGGATTTATGCAGGTGCAGGTTGTGAAGGCGCTCATGATCAGCTAGTCGCGTTCGCTGAAAAATTAAAAGCGCCGATTGCGCACACTTCACGTGCCAAAGACTTTGTCGAATATGATAATCCTTACAATATGGGCATGACCGGGATTTTTGGCAATAAAGCGGGTTATCACACCTTAATGGATTGTGATTTATTGATCCTGCTGGGCGCTGATTTTGCTTGGGCACAATATTATCCAAGCCATGCCAAGATTTTACAAATCGATATTGATCCAACGCATTTAGGACGACGCCATCCGATAACGCTAGGTGCAGTCGGTAAAATTTCATCTACTTTGAATGCTTTGTTACCGTTGTTGCAAACGCGACAGGATCGAGCTTTTCTGGATCATTGTCTGGAACTTAAACATCAAAGTGATGAAATTCGACATAAAGAAGAGCGGGTGGGTAAAGAGGGCCTGATCCATCCACAATATTTGGTTTCTTTGCTCAATCGTTATGCTGATGATGATGCGATTTTCTTTGGTGATGGGGGGTCCCCAATGGTATGGGTATTACGTCATGTGGATGTTAATGGCAAACGCCGTACCTTTACCAGTTTATTACACGGCACCATGGCCAATGCTATGCCTCAGGCGCTGGGCGCACAAAAAGCGTTTCCACAGCGTCAGATCATCGCACTCTGTGGCGATGGCGGTTTAGCCATGTTATTGGGTGATTTACTCACCACTATTCAGGAAAAATTACCGATTAAAATCGTGGTGTTTAACAATAGCTCACTAAATTTTGTCGAGCTCGAACAAAAAGTGGAAGGTTTGCTCGATCATTATACCGATCTGCTCAATCCAGACTTTGGCAAACTGGCGAGTGTCATCGGTCTGCATGGACAAACTGTGACCCACGGGGATGGTTTGGAGCAGGCAGTGGAAAATTTCTTAAAACATGATGGCCCCGCCTTACTGGATGTACATACCAATCCGATGGAATTGGTGATGCCACCCGATCCAAATTTGAATCAGGTCTCTTCAACCTCTCTCTATGCCATTAAGGCGTTGATGTCAGGTCGTGTCGATGATGTCAAAAATTTATTGGTCAATAATTTTGTCAAATAAAGGCTGAGTAGAAACAGTCTCGCGATTCATTAAAAATGCATGATTTTTGAGTCATGCATTTTTATATCAGGAAACAACTTCGTCGACATTTCTCAGTCATAAAGTCGGATTAAACTCAATCACGCCTTATTTTTTTGCCGTATTCAGCATATAATAACTGCTATTTTTCGCTCACTGCGATGTATTGGTTTTTCTATTGAGGAGTCCTAAGTGGCCCAATATATTTATACGATGAACCGAGTATCCAAGATGGTGCCGCCGAAACGCGAAATCCTCAAGGATATCTCATTATCATTTTTTCCGGGTGCTAAAATTGGTGTGCTCGGCTTAAACGGTGCAGGTAAATCGACTTTGCTCCGTATTATGGCGGGCGTGGACAAAGATTTCTCAGGTGAAGCTCGTGCACAGCCGGGGATTAAAATTGGCTATCTTGAGCAAGAACCCCCACTCGATCCTAATAAGGATGTGCGTGGCAACGTGGAAGATGGCGTACGTGAAGCGCTAGACGCTTTAGAGCGTTTAGATCAGGTTTTTGCAGAATATGCAGATCCCGATGCAGACTTTGACAAACTGGCCAAAGAACAAGAAAAACTGGAAGCGATTATCCAGACTTGGGATGCACACAATCTCAATAACCAATTGGAAATTGCAGCGAATGCCTTGAATCTACCAGCATGGGATGCCGACGTTTCTTTGCTTTCTGGTGGTGAGCGCCGTCGTGTGGCATTGTGTCGTTTGCTTTTGTCTAAACCAGATATGTTGCTTCTCGACGAACCAACCAACCATTTGGATGCCGAATCTGTCTCTTGGTTAGAACGTTTCCTGAAAGATTTCTCTGGCACCATCGTGGCGATTACGCATGACCGTTATTTCCTAGATAACGTGGCCGAGTGGATTCTGGAGCTTGACCGTGGACATGGTATTCCTTATCAAGGCAACTATTCTTCTTGGCTGGAACAAAAGAATGCCCGTTTAGAGCAGGAACAGAAACAAGAAGAATCTTTTGCTAAAGCATTGAAAAAAGAGCTGGAATGGGTTCGTTCAAATGCCAAAGGTCAGCAAAAGAAAAACAAAGCACGTATGGAACGCTTTGAAGAGTTGAACTCGAAAGAATTCCAGCAACGTAATGAAACCTCTGAAATCTACATTCCACCTGGCCCACGTTTGGGTAACAAAGTAGTGGAAGTGGAAGGGATCAGTAAATCATTTGATGGTCGTTTATTGTACGAAAATCTAACTTTTACTGTGCCACCTACTGCGATTGTGGGGATTGTGGGGCCAAACGGTGCGGGTAAAACCACGCTATTCCGTATGATGACAGGTGAACAGCAACCTGATACAGGTACGGTAACACTGGGTGACTCGGTGAAAGTGGCCTATGTGGGTCAGATTCGTGACACTTTGGATAATGACAAAACCGTTTGGGAAGAAGTTTCTGGCGGTTTGGATATCTTAAAAATCGGTGATTACGAAATTGCCTCACGTGCTTATATCGGTCGCTTTAACTTTAAAGGGCAGGATCAGCAAAAACGTGTAGGTGAATTGTCGGGTGGTGAACGTAACCGTTTACAACTTGCTAAGATCCTACAGATGGGTGCCAACGTGATCTTACTGGATGAACCATCGAACGATTTGGATATCGAAACTTTACGTGCGCTTGAGGATGCTATTTTGGTATTCCCGGGTACGGTGATGGTGGTCTCGCATGACCGTTGGTTCCTTGACCGTATTGCGACCCATATTTTGTCATTCGAAAATGAACAACCTGAATTTTATACAGGTAACTACGCTGAATACGAAGCTTATCGCCAATCGCGTTTAGGTGACGATGCGGTACAAAAACGTGGTAAATATAGAAAGATCACAGGTTAATTTTCTGTGAATAAAAAACCAGCTTTCGAGCTGGTTTTTTTTGCTTAACGTTTTTTTGAAAAAAACTAAGAAAATGCAAGTTGGCTATAAGCATCATATAGGCAGCGTTTGGCATCAGGATGACCATCTTTGGCGGCACGTTTCAGCCATGTTTCAGCTTTACGATAATCGCGATCCAGACCCAGTTGACCATTTAAATAACCAAGCCCCATTTTATACTCAGCTTCTGGATGACCACGTAAAGCAGATCGTAAAAAACACCAGATGGCATTGCGTTCATTGAGATAAGCAAAGCTGGTTGCATGAGCTGAAACATGATCATGGACACGACGATAAATCTGATGACGCATATACTGCTGATATTGGTCGTTTAGTGCCAATTGTTCAAAATAGAGACCCTGTTGATATTCTTGCTCTGCATCAGTATCTAAAAGTAAAAATACATCATTTTTAGAGTCTTGAGCTTGAAACAACAGTGTCCATACTGTTTTTAGATAATCAAACTTCATATTGCGCTCCTTGTTGCTCATAAACTAAGCTAACACTTTCAATATAAGCCAGTTTTTAAGAGCACGCATCCATTTCTTGTAACAAGTAGTGAGTTTGTTGGTCAACTTTTAAAAAGTATTACACTTCACATAAATAGCGTTCAAAGTGACATGGTTTTGTTATAAAACATCAAGTATTTTGGTGAAATGTAATTCTATTACACCGACTGCTATTGTTATATTGGGGCGTATTTCGAGTTTATGGTGCTTATGAAGCGTTCGTTATTGATGGCAATTTTGCTGAGTTTGTTCATGTTTCAGAGTTTATGGAACGTGGCAGCGGCTTTTTGCGCGCATGAAACGGCTTCAGGTTCTGAATATAATGCGATTCCATATCATTTTGGGCATCATCTTGATGCCAGTGTCGGGCAGGTATCTGACCATCATCAGCTAAAAACAGATACTGCAAATTTCAAAACCACCACACACCCTGCTGCGATCTGGATGGATCATCATGACCATTTACCTAGCTGTCTGCATATCGTAGTAGCTGAAACTGAACAAAATGCATTAGAACCCTACAGAATGGGTCACCTAACTCGCTCAGTCTACGATTGGGCGAACTCCTATCAGTCGCCGCATCTTATTGGATTAAATCCACCTCCTGTTTTAACCCCGCTATAGGTGGGGTAGCCGAAAAATAACCCACCTTTTCAATGATCAAAACATGATTAAAGCGAAAGGGTTATTTTATGTATGTACATATCATTCAACAGGCAAGACGTGCGATATTACCCAAAAAAGTAATGTCGATTGTCGTATTCACAGCATTATTGCCATATTCAGCCATCACTATGGCTGGCACTGAGATAGCTCAGCACAAAAATATTTCTGCACTTGAACAATCTTCCATGAGTTTTGCTCAGGTACTCGAAAAAGTACGGCAATATCAATCGAAACTAGGTGTCTGGAAAGTGCAACAGAGCATCGCTGATGCACATATTCAACAAAGTCATCTTTGGGAAAATCCCATTTTTTCTATTCAGCAAACGGGTTTTAAGTCGGATCAGGATCGTGAACTAGAATTTGGCATTTCACAAAAACTGGATGTATTTGGTGAACGTAAAGCGGCGACTCAACTGGCACAAGTTCAGCGTCAGCAAGTTGATTTAAATCAAAGTTTGTATGAAGCACAGCTTGAGCTTGTAGTGAAATATCTATGGTCACAAGTTGCCGTATTCGAAATGGAAAATCAGATTGCACAACGACAATTGGCAAATAGTCAGGCTATTTTGGAAGCAACTCGCTTGCGTTATCGTGCAGGGAGTATTGCTCAGGTCGATCAGGATCGTACCCTTATGGCGCATATTGAAAATCAACGCGCCGCTCAAGAAGTCGAACTCAACCTGAATATTGCTAGAAAACGACTGGCCAATTTGTGGGGTGAAACTACACATTCATTTCATTTAGGTTTCAACTGTGCAAACGCATGGCCTAGTCAAAGCAAAGCAGATGTTGCCGATCATTTACAGCAGAATTTACTACAACGTGCGATTCAACTTCAGTTGCAGCAGCAGCGTTCAAATGTGGACTATCTGAAAGCAAAACGTCGTCCTAATCCAACGCTCAATGTCGGCATGGTGACGAATAAAAGTGCGGAGACGAATAGCAGTGAACAACAGTTTAGGGTTGGACTGGAAATTCCGCTCAATATTTTTGATCGTCAGCAATATGCATTAAAAATTGCACAGACACAGCAAGATTTTTTAGTGCAGCAACAGCGATTTTATACTCAGCAAAACCTCAATAGCATTGAAACCTTACAGAGTGAACTGGTTGGATTAAAGCAGCAATATGACTTGATGAATGATCAGCAAATTCCTTTGTCTGAAGATGTGCAAAACAAAATGTTGCTCGGTTTTAAAGTGGGGAAATATGCAATTACCGATGTACAGCAGGCAACTGCTCAGTTACAGGAACAGCGCTTAAAAAAGGTTCAACTTCTTAAAAGTGCATGGCAAAAAGCCATAGAAACCGAAAGCTTGGCACTGGGTATTGCGCCTGAGCAAGTCATGTCCAGTGATGCACTGAATCAAATCAATCAAACACTTTGGCAAAACACTCATAATTTTAATGCCATTTCAGGAGCTGAATAATGTCGACTAAAAATATTCAAAAACAATGGCTCTGGGCAGGGTTGGTCATCGTCATTTGCGTTTTATTGAGTGCATGGATTGTGTTTAAGGATTCATCGAGCGAAACAGATTCACACGATGAAGGCGAACACGGCAAAGCAGAATCCACACATGCCGATGAAGCAGGAGAAGCGGAGCATACTGAAGAAACTAAAGCACTGAATCTAACCTCGCAGCAGATGCTAGAGTTTGGCGTCAAACTGGCACAGGTTGAGCAGGGGCAGGTTTCTCAATCTTTGGAATATCCTGCCAAACTGGTCGCCAATACCGATCAGCAAGCGCATGTTGCTTCAACTTTTACGGGACGCGTAGAAAGTGTCAATGCCATGTTGGGACAACAGGTGAAAAAAGGACAGATTTTAGCGACTGTATTTATTCCAGAACTGGTCGATCAACAAGCAAATTTGAGTATTGCTCAGGAAGCATTGACCTTGGCACAGCAGGATTATCAACGTGAAAAGCAGTTGTTTGATCAAGGAATTTCGGCACGTCAGGATTATCAAAAAGCCTATAACACCTATCGTCAGGCACAAATTCAGGTACAGGCCGCGCGCAGTCGCCTTTCAGCTTTGGGTGCAAATGCAGGAAGTCAGGGACGTTATGCATTAAAAGCGCCTTTAAGTGGTGTGATCAGTCAAAAAGATATCGTGGTAGGGGAATACATCACTTCAGATAAACAATTGTTTGTGATCGATCAACTTGATCAATTGTGGCTGGAATTTATCATGCCAAGTGAAAAGAGTATCAGCATACAACCTCATCAACAGATTCATTTTAAGTCATTACAAACTCAGAATCGCTTTAAGGCGCAGGTTCAGACTTTAAGTGCTGAAGCAGATAGCCAGACGGGACGTTTGCAAGTCCGTGCCAAAGTACTCACACCTGCACAGGAATTACGTCCAAATTTGATGGTGAATGTTTTATTAGAGGCGAAGGACAGTCAGCCTGTACTTCGAGTGACTCGCAACGCTCTTCAGCAAATCGATGGTAAGTCGGTGGTGTTTGTTGCAAAAAATGAAAAAAATAGTGTTCATTTTCAGCCCGTAGCGGTTGAGGTCGGTAATTATTCAAGTGATGGTCAATGGATCGAGATCAAATCTGGTCTAAGCAATCAACAGCAATATGTCAGTCAAGGCAGTTTCCTTTTGAAATCAGAAATGGAAAAAGGAGAGGCTGAACATGGACACTAAACCAGAAATTGCTTTGCCATCTGCACAAAGTTTATTTGACCGTATCATTCAGTTTTCTATTCGCAATGCCATTTGGGTGATGTTATTTACCCTGACATGGATCGCGGTAGGACTCTATAGCTATCAAAAATTATCTATTGATGCTGTTCCTGATATTACCAATGTACAGGTACAAATTAACTCTCAAGCCAATGGTTTTACTGCGGCTGAAGTCGAGCAACGCATTACCTACCCGATTGAAAATGCGATGTCAGGCATGCCAAATCTGGAGCAAACCCGTTCTATTTCACGTTATGGTTTATCTCAGGTGACCATTATTTTTAAAGATGGTACAGACATTTATTGGGCGAGACAGCTGATTAATCAGCGCTTACAAGAAGCTCAAAGTGCTTTACCTGACAATATTGATCCGCAAATGTCACCTATTTCAACTGGATTAGGCGAGATCTATCAATGGGTCATTAAAGCTGAGCCGAATGCTAAAAAGGCAGATGGCAGTGCTTACACAGCAATGGATTTACGTGAAATCCAAGATTGGATTGTACGTCCACAATTACAGCGGGTAGCGGGTGTTGCAGAGGTCAATAGTATCGGTGGCTACAATAAAACTTATATTGTTTCACCAGATTTAAAACGGTTGCAGCAATTACAGATTCCTGTCACAGATCTACAAACGGCTTTAACTGAAAATAATGAAAATCGTGGTGCAGGATTTTTGGAACAAAATGGTCAGCAGTTGACTGTTCGTGTCCCAGGAACGCTTAATTCGATTCAGGACATCGAAAATGTAATGCTGAGTCAAAAAAATGGTCTGCCGATTCGGGTTGCAGATGTTGCAACTGTCTCGATTGGACATGATCTCAGAACTGGAGGTGCGACCTATAACGGTGAAGAGACCGTACTCGGTATTGCCATGATGATGATGGGCGAGAACAGTAAAACCGTTGCTCAGGCGCTTGATCACAAGATGCAGGAAGTAAAGCGTTCTTTACCCGAAGGCGTTGTGGTCGAAACAGTGTATAACCGCAGTTCACTGGTCGATAAAGCCATCAAAACGGTGGCCAAGAACCTGATTGAAGGTGCAATTCTGGTCATCGTCATCCTGTTTATCTTTCTGGGTAATTTTAGAGCAGCTCTAATTACGGCTTGTATTATTCCTCTATCGATGTTGTTTACCATTACAGGCATGGCGGAGCAGAAGATCAGTGCCAATTTGATGAGTTTAGGCGCGCTGGATTTTGGCATTATTGTCGATGGTGCAGTGGTGATTGTAGAGAACTGCATTCGACGCTTGGCGGAAGCTCAACATGCCAAAGGTCGTCTACTCACTCGCCAAGAACGTTTTACGGAAGTTTTTCTAGCGGCTAAACAAGCACGACGACCACTGATTTTTGGTCAATTGATCATCATGGTGGTGTATTTACCTATTTTTGCACTTTCGGGTGTGGAAGCCAAAATGTTTCACCCAATGGCGATGGCAGTGGTCTTAGCATTGGTGGGTGCGATGATTTTATCCGTCACTTTTGTTCCTGCCGCTGTGGCGTTATGGGTTACAGGTGAAGTCAAAGAAAAAGAAAGCCGCTGGATGTTGGCGCTAAAAAACAAGTATGCCGATGTGTTGAATTGGGCGTATCAGTTTAAATATGTTGTTGCGACTTTGGCAGTGGGTATTTTAATCATAAGCGCTGCTATTTTTACTCGAGTAGGGAGTGAGTTTGCCCCTCAACTGAGTGAGGGAGATTTTGCCTTACAACTCATGCGGGCGCCGAGCACAGGGATTGAAGAATCTTTAAAAATACAGGAACAGGTTGAGAAACAATTACTTCAGGATTTTCCTGAGGTGAAAGCGATATTTGCGAGAACAGGAACGGCTGAAGTTGCAACCGATGTCATGCCACCTAATATTTCTGATGCGATTGTATTACTAAAACCTCGTGAACAATGGCCTAATCCTAAAGAAAGCATTGATGAGTTGCGTGGTCGGATGCAGGCATATGTTGAACATATTCCAGGTAATAACAGTGAGTTCTCACAACCGATTGAATTGCGTTTTAATGAATTGATTTCAGGCATACGCAGTGATATTGGGGTTAAAGTTTTTGGCGATGATTTGCAAGTCTTAAATCAGGAGGCTGAAAAAATTGCGCAAAAGTTGAGAAGGATTGAGGGTGCAACTGAGGTTAAGGTCGAGCAAACCGATGGCTTACCGTTGTTGAATGTCGACATTGATCATGCTTTAGCTGCTCAGTATGGTCTGTCTGTAAAACCTATTCAGGATCTTGTCGCGGCAAGTATTGGTGGGCAGGCAGTTGGGCAGATTTTACAGGGTGATCGACGTTTTGATTTTGTCATTCGTTTAAATGATGAAATGCGTATCCCTCAGCAATTGGCGCAATTACCGATTCAACTTCCCAATGGCGGCTTGATCCAATTACAAGATATTGCAAAAGTCGAAAATATTTTGGGACTGGCGCAGGTGAGTCGTGAAAATGGAAAACGTCGCGTGGTGGTGACGGCCAATGTACGTGATCGTGATTTAGGCTCTTTTGTCAAAGAAATGCAGACAGAACTGGCGCAGCAAAAACTGCCAAGTGGATACTGGTTAGGCTTTGGTGGACAGTTTGAAAATCTAGCTTCTGCTAAAGCACGAATGCAAATCGTGGTGCCTTTGGCTTTAATCATGATCTTCGTGCTGTTAATGGCTGTGTTTCATAATTTTAAAGACAGTCTACTTGTATTTAGTGGAGTACCATTTGCCTTATCAGGTGGTTTAGTTGCGCTCTGGTTACGTGATATTCCTTTGTCGATGTCTGCGGGTGTAGGCTTTATTGCACTCTCAGGTGTTGCGGTTCTAAATGGTCTGGTGATGCTAACCTTTATCAAGGAACTACGCCTGAAATATGATGTCTCAACGGCGACATGGCAGGGGGCAGTATTGCGGCTAAGACCTGTCTTGATGACCGCTTGTGTCGCTTCGCTAGGCTTTATTCCAATGGCTTTAGCCACAGGAACAGGCGCAGAAGTCCAGCGACCTTTGGCGACCGTTGTAATTGGTGGAATTCTTTCTTCGACTGTATTGACGCTGATTTTATTGCCTGTGATTTATCGTTGGATGAATGAATCTTCAAGAGCCAAGTCATCCACATCTCCGCTGTCTCATTAAGTCGGTTTTCAGTTAAATTATGCTATCTTCATGGAACGTTGATCCCTGAAGATAGTCCTATAAAAAATAACAAGCCTCACTTAGCGTGGGGCATTTTGAAAAATAAGGAATGAAGCATGAGTGAACATCATGGGCATGAGCATAGTCATGCTGTTGTAACCGAAGAAAATGCAAAGAAACTAACCATTGCACTATCACTCACTATTACATTTTTAATCGTTGAAGTAATCGCAGGTTTTATCACTCAAAGTTTGGCATTATTGTCTGATGCAGCACATATGTTTACCGATGCTGCTGCACTTGCCATTGCACTTGCGGCTATCAAAGTGGCTAAACGACCTGCCGATGATAAACGTACTTTTGGTTATCAACGTTTCGAAATTTTAGCGGCATTGTTCAATGCTTCCATGTTGTTTGTGGTCGCAGTTTATATTCTATTTGAAGCCTATCAGCGCTTTACCCATCCACCTGAAATCCAGAGCGTTGGCATGATGATTGTTGCTGTGATTGGACTCATCATTAACCTGATTTCCATGAAAATTTTGGTCTCAAGTGCGCAAGATAGCTTAAATGTCAAAGGCGCTTATCTGGAAGTATTAAGTGATGCGCTAGGATCTGTTGGAGTGATTATTGGGGCGATTATTATTTATTTTACCCAGTGGTATTGGGTCGATACCATTATCGCCGTTTTAATCGGATTTTGGGTGCTGCCAAGAACATGGATACTGCTGAAACAAAGTATCAATATTTTGCTAGAAGGCGTGCCTGAGGAAATTGATATTGAAAAGTTGCGTCAAGATTTATTAGCCTTGGACGGTGTAGAAAGTATTCACCAACTGAAAGTTTGGGCAATTACATCCAAGAACGTACATCTTACGGTACATTTATTTGCACCAGACGCAGATCGGAATCAACTCTATCGAAATGCTTATGAAATGCTGTCACATCAGCATGGCATTTCTGAAATTACCCTGCAAATTGAAGAAGATGAATGTGTTGTACATGAGCATGAACATGATACAACACATAATCATGAAACCCAAAGCCATTCACATTAAAATGGCTTTTAATTTCGATCAGTCAAGAATCAGTTAGATTTGCCATTCGTGATGACATTCACGGCATTTCCAATTCTTTTGGGATTGCATGAATGCTTGCATCGTCAATTTAAAGTTAGGCAGATCGCGCCAAAACATCAGCCCTGCACCCACAGCAACTACGAATACCACAACGGTTGCAATCTGTAGTTTTGGACCTGCACCATGACCAAAAATCCACATGCCAATACTCATGAGGACTAAAAATAATAAAATAAAAATCGCAGGCAGCAAGATCACCAAACTTTTAGGGATCACTGGACGAGCAGATGTTCCACCTTGCCCGACAGGCATAATTTTAACACTTTGACATTTTGGGCAACGGTACTGCATAAATGCTCCAGAATTTTATTTTCTCTATTTTAACCAAGCGTAGCTCAAATAAAAACAATAAAAAAGCCGCTGTCTGTGCAGCGGCTTTTTAGAAATTTGGCGTCCCTACGGGGATTCGAACCCCGGTTACCGCCGTGAAAGGGCGATGTCCTAGGCCTCTAGACGATAGGGACTTATGAGGCAACACATTCTAAGATTTGGTGGAGCCAAGCGGGATCGAACCGCTGACCTCTACAATGCCATTGTAGCGCTCTACCAACTGAGCTATGACCCCAGTCTGTGTGAGCGCCATATTAGGGCTATTGTGTGAATGCGTCAATAAAAAAATCAATTAAGCTTCATCAACTGCATCATTTTTCGGCAATTTTAGCGATTCATTGAGTTTTTCCCAGACTTTCAGCTCTTTTTTACTCGGTGCACCCACAATTTCGAGCGCGCGGCGTAAACGAGCAAAGGTTAAATCAGGACCAATCGTGACCATCGACTGCATTACAGGTGTAGAACTGGTTGAACCTGCAATTGCAATAAAGAACGCAGGCATAAAGTCACGCAGTTTAATCTCCATTTGATTGGCTAAATCCATCAAAATCTGACTCACTGTCTCATTGTTCCACGTGAATTGGCTTTCCAGTCGCCAGATCGCAAACTGTAGGCTTTGGCGAACTTGCTCTTGTGACAGTTTTTTGCTTTCAAACATCTCTGCGGTAATATTGGGCATATGATTGAAATAAAAACCAGCCCAATTGACGGCTTCAGACAACAAATGAATTCGTGGTTGAATGGCAGCAGCAATCTCTTCCAATGTGTTGCGATCATTTTTCCATGCCAGTAAACGATCAAGCAGTTGTCCGGGTGTCAGGGCTTTAATCCATTGACCATTGAGCCAGTTGAGTTTTTCTACATCAAAAATTGGCCCGCCTAAAGAGACACGTTGAATATCAAAATGCTCGATCATTTCGTTTAAAGTAAACACTTCGCGCTCGTCTGGCATTGACCAACCCATACGACCTAAATAATTTAACAAAGCTTCTGGTAATACACCAATATCTCGATAATAGTTAATCGAGGTCGGGTTTTTGCGTTTGGATAATTTTGATTTGTCAGGATTACGCAACAGTGGCATATGACACAGCACTGGCATTTCCCAACCAAAATATTGATAAAGCAATTGGTGTTTCGGTGCAGATGGTAACCATTCTTCACCACGTAACACGTGGGTAATTTCCATCAAATGATCATCGACCACATTCGCAAGGTGATAAGTAGGTAAGCCATCCGTTTTCAACAGGACTTGCATGTCCACTTGTGCCCAGGGAATTTCCACTTCACCCCGTAATAAGTCATTAAAACGACAAGTTCCTTCTTCAGGCACTTTCATTCGAATGACGTGCGGTTCTCCCGCAGCCAAGCGCTGTTCAACCTCTTGTTTTGAAAGTTTTAAACCACGTCCATCATATTTCGGTGTTTCACCACGCGCCATTTGTTCAGCACGCATTTGATCCAGCTCTTCAGCGGTTGCAAAGCAATAAAATGCATGGCCTTTTTCAATCAGATCCAACGCATATTGCTTATAAATCCCCATCCGTTCTGATTGACGATAGGGTGCATGTGGACCGCCAATATCTGGACCTTCCGCCCAATTAAGACCTAACCAGCGTAGCGAATCCAAAATCATTTTTTCTGATTCAGGCGTAGAGCGAAGCTGATCGGTATCTTCAATACGAAGAATAAATTCACCACCATGTTGTTTGGCAAAACATAGATTAAACAAGGCAATGTAAGCGGTTCCAACATGCGGGAAACCAGTAGGAGATGGAGCAATACGCGTACGGACTTTCATCATTTAAAAATAAAATCAAAAAAGGAATTGAACTTAGTATAACGGAAAAAGCCCAGCGTCTTGACCATTATTTGAGTCAAAAATCGCGAGGCTTTTTTTGAAATTTAATCAGCTATAACAAAAATTAAGAATTATGCGGCTGAAAAAAAGACTGAACAAAACGAGAAAAACGCTGATGTTGAGTCGCAAAAAAGTTTTGGCTTGGTGCAACACGAATGGTGTTCAACATTTTAATTTCATCATCTGTCGTTGGTAATGACGAGAGATTACGTTTTTGTTGATCCAGTGCCTTTTCAATCAATGAATTTTTTTCATTCGGCTTGATTTGAGTGTCTTTAATGACGGCAGCAGTACTTAACTGGGAAAAAAGTCCCAAACTTAAACTTAAACCAAGTACTTTAATTAACTGCATTTTCATGCAAACATCCCCCAGCATGCATCTATTTTTATTGCTGAACTGCAAGTCTACAACAAATGTAGACTAAAATAATTACGATTCGGCTATAAATATATAATAAAAATGCGACTTATGTCACAATTTTTACAAAAGTATAAAAATATCAATCAAGATATCCCTTTAAGGATACTTAATGCTACAACTATCTTGTAACAAAGAAATATGAATAAAGTATGAAAAATTTTAAGCAAAGTCATTTTGCCTAAAATAAAGTGTATCAAATTATATATTTTCCAGTTTAGCATATAATGCGATATATTTCTGAAAATATTGTATAAGTACTTGATTGTAAAAAATTTACATTAAAATATAGTAGATAAAAACAAATTTAAGAGATGACAATGAGTAAAATTTTATCCACAGTATTACTGGCATGGTTGGGGACAAGTGCAAGCGTAGTATATGCAGCCACTTCTTTTTTGAATGTGTCTTATGATCCAACACGCGAGTTTTATCAGGAATACAATAAAAGTTTTGGTGAATATTGGAAAAAGCGTACAGGACAAGATGTCGACTTTAAACAATCACATGGCGGATCAGGTAAACAGGCACGTGCGGTGATTGATGGCTTACAAGCCGATGTGGTGACGCTAGCACTGGCCAATGATATTGATGAAATTGCCAATGTGGGTTTGATCAAGAAAAATTGGCAGAAAGAGTTTCCTCATAATTCAGCGCCATATACTTCGACCATCGTTTTTCTGGTTCGCAAGGGCAATCCTAAACAAATTAAAGACTGGAATGATCTGACCAAACCAGGTGTAGAAATTATTACGCCAAATCCCAAAACAGGTGGGGCACCACGCTGGATTTATTTGGCTGCATGGGGCTATGCCTTGAAGCAGCCGGGTGGCAATGATGCGAAAGCACGTGAGCTCGTCAAAAAGCTTTATCATAATGTGAAGGTGTTAGACTCAGGTGCGCGAGGTTCTCTGACGACCTTTGCAGAACGTGGCATTGGCGATGTGTTACTGTCTTGGGAAAATGAAGCCTTACTGGCAACTCAGCAGGGTTCAGGTAAGGAGCAGTATGAGATTATTTATCCTTCTATTTCTATTTTGGCAGAGCCTTCTGTGGCGATTGTCGATAAAACCGTTGATAAAGATGGCAATCGTAATTTAGCCAAAGGTTATTTGAATTATTTATATTCGCCACTGGGTCAGGATCTGGCAGCGAAATACAATTTTAGACCACGTGATGCCAAAGCCGCAGCCAAATATGCAGCCAAGTTCCCGAAAATTAAATTGTTTACCATTGGAGATGTATTTGGCGGTTGGGCTAAAGCGCAGAAAACCCATTTTGTCAATGGCGCGATTTATGACCAAATTTCGGCAGAAAAACCTTAAGATTTGATATATAAAAGACTTGTTTCATCATTATTTAAACCCGCTTTATTTCTCTTGCATAAAGAGAAATAAAAGCGACGTATGAATGAATTCTAAACAACCGATCTGAGCATCCAGGCTGAGATTGGTTTTTTTGTATGATAAAAATAATTTCAAAACATATTTTAAAACTTGGAGTGATTATAAAAACCAGCATTTAGGCTTGATTTGTCTGCAATATTCTCCAAAAAACGGTTTTGCCCATGAAAAATAAGAATTCCCAACAAAAAGTCGTTTGGAGCTTTGCCAAAACAAGGTAATAATGTGCAGTTAAATTTTTAGCTTTTTATGATCTTGTCCTTATGTCACATATTTCCGTTTTACTTCATGAAACTGTCGATGCCTTACTGGCTGAACGTGACACGGGAATTTATGTGGATGGCACTTTTGGTCGGGGTGGTCATACGCGGGCGTTGCTGGATCGACTGGATGCCAATGCGTGTGTTTATGCGTTTGATAAAGATCCGCAAGCGTTGGCCGTTGCGCATGAGTTAGCGCAAAATGACTCCCGCTTTCAGATTATTCATGCCAGTTTTGCCGATCTGCAAAATGAACTGAATAAAATTGGAATTATGCAGGTCGATGGTATTATGGCGGATCTGGGCGTATCTTCACCGCAGTTGGATCAGGCTGAGCGCGGTTTTAGTTTTATGCAAGATGGCCCGCTCGATATGCGTATGGATAATTCGCAGGGACAAACCGCCGCAGAATGGTTGCTGGACATTAAAGAAGAAGACTTGGCCAATATTATTTATCAATATGGTGAAGAGCGCTATAGTCGTCGTTTGGCCAAAGTGATTAAACAGGCAGGGTACATCGAAACCACAGGTCAATTGGCTGAATTGGTCAAAACGGCTCATCCTAAATGGGAAAAACATAAGCACCCAGCGACTCGAACTTTTCAGGCGATTCGAATTGCCATAAATAAAGAGCTGGAAGATATTGAAATCTTTTTGCCTCAAGCGGTAGAGTTGTTAAAACCACAGGGTCGTCTAGCCGTGATCAGTTTTCATTCCTTAGAAGATCGTTTGATTAAACAGTTTATTCAAAAAGAATCAACGCTTGCGGAAGATACGGGCTGGGGTTTACCCCAAAAGCAGGTGGATACACGACGTTTAAAGAAAATTGCACGATTACGTGCCAGTGAAGAAGAAGTAAAATCCAATCCGCGTTCGCGTAGTGCGTGGCTGAGGGTTGCCGAACGATTAGTATGAAAAGGCAAATCATGGAAACAGAAGAACAGTTCCCGTCCGCGCGTAAAACGACTTTTAGGAAGGTTGTGACCTACGCAGTTTTGATCAGTCTGGTGTTTATTAGTGCCATGATGGTGG
Source organism: Acinetobacter sp. 479375 (assembly GCF_000581715.1). Classification (NCBI taxonomy): domain Bacteria; kingdom Pseudomonadati; phylum Pseudomonadota; class Gammaproteobacteria; order Moraxellales; family Moraxellaceae; genus Acinetobacter; species Acinetobacter sp. 479375. The sequence continues at coordinate 175,102 of NZ_JEZN01000002.1, forward strand.
TGTTTCAGGTGTTTGAATACCGACATGATTATCGTGATTTAAGTACTTATATGCGTGAGAAAGATGATCTAAATGCAGAATGGGGACGTTTACTGATTGAGCAGCAAACTTTTGGCGCGACCGCACAAATTGGAACCCGTGCAGTTACCCAATTGCGGATGTTTTCTCCTCCCGCTGCACAAACTGTTGTAATTTCATTACCCATGACTCCAGAGCAAAAAAAGTAAGGCATGCTGTATGGTAGATAAGCGCATTAAGCAAACACGAAAAAAACAGCAGTCCATTACTGAAAAGCCCACCCTTGCTTTTGATATGTGGCGTTTTTATTTACTTTGGGTCACGGTATTCCTGTGTTTTGTGGTTTTGGTGACGCGGGCATTCTATGTTCAGGTAGTAAATAAAGACTTTTTACAAAATAAAGCCAATGCCAATATTTTGCGTACTGAACAGTTAAAAGCGATGCGCGGCGTGATTAGCGATCGGCATGGTGTACCTTTGGCGATTAGTACCCCGATTATGAATGTGGTGATTGATCCGCGTGATTATTTTGAAGCTAAAAAACAATATGAAGATATTTCGGAAAAAATTAAAAAAGAACCCGAAAACGCACGTCGTTTAAGACGAGAACTGCCTGATAAGAATCTAAATCTGGACGAATTAGCAGATATTGTGGGTATGGATCGAGCCAGTTTAAAGAAAATGATGAATGACCGTCCTCGTTCACGTTATCTGGTGTTGAAAAAAGAAGTTCCGCCACAGCAGACAGATATCATTTCAAAGCGTAATTTTGAGGGTGTTTATACTGAAAAAAACTATAAGCGCTACTATCCACAGCCACAGCCCAATGCACAGATTATTGGCCTGACCAACAATGATGGCAAAGGGATTGAAGGGCTGGAAATGCAGCTCAATAAACAACTCTCAGGAATTGACGGTGAGCAGAAAATCATTCGTGATAAACACGGCAATCGTCTCAAAATTTCAGAAGTGATTAAAGAAGTTCAGCCGGGTGAAAACGTTACCTTAAGTATTGACTCACGCTTACAATATATTATGTATCGTGAACTCACCGCAGCTGGCGTGGCCAACAACGCACGTTCTGCGTCTGCAATTGCAGTCGATGTGAAAACGGGTGAAATTTTGGCGATGAGCAGTTGGCCATCGTATAACCCAAATGACAAAAAGGGTCTGTCCAATAAAGATGCCATGCGTAACCGTGGTGCGATTGATATGTTCGAACCAGGTTCTACCATGAAGCCGTTTACTGTTTCAGCAGCGCTAGAAACAGGACAATACACCCCAAATACGATCGTCAATACCTCGCCGGGTTCGATGAAACTGGGTTGGCATACCATTCGGGATACGCATAACTACGGTGCATTAACGGTGAGTGGCGTAATTATTAAATCCTCGAACGTGGGTTCTGCCAAAATTGCTTTGTCTTTACCAAAAGATACCTTACCGACCTTCTTTCGTCGTGTTGGATTTGGACAGCGTTCAGCAGTCAAATTCCCGGGCGAAAGTAGTGGTCTATTATTACCTGCTAACCGTCTAAATCCGTCACAATTGGGGACCATGGCCTATGGTTATGGTTTAAATGCCACCATTTTGCAGGTGGCACAAGGTTATGCCATGCTTGCCAATCACGGCCTGAAAATGCCTTTGAGCTTGCGTAAGTTGGATGAAGTTCCAAAAGGTGAACAGGTGTTATCACCTAAGATTGCTGATGAAGTTTTATTGATGTTGGAGCAAGTTACCATGCCAGGTGGTACGGCACGACAAGCCAATATTCCAGGGTATCGTGTCGGTGGTAAAACAGGAACGGCGCATAAACTACGCGCAGATGGTAAGGGCTATTCTAATAATGAATATCGTGCACTATTTGCAGGGGTTGCACCAGTCAGTGATCCGCGTCTGGCGATTATTGTTGTGGTGGAAAATCCACAAGGTCGTTATTACGGTGGTCTGGTGGCTGCGCCTGTATTTGCCAAGATTATGCAGGAATCATTGCGGTTGATGAATGTTCCGCTAGATAAACCACTCGATACCCCAACCATTCAGTAATCAGGTGAATTATGTCGATTTCTTTTCAAGATATTTATACTAAAGCACTGGATATTGAATGGCTAAAACAGCCATTTTCTGGATTTAATCTAGATAGCCGTAAAGTTCAGACGGGGCAAATTTTTATTGCGCTGACGAGTTATTCCCAGCCTGAGAAAACTCTGAGCTTTGCGCAAAAAGCACTTGAATCTGGTGCTTTGGGAATTATTAGTGAGCAGCCTCTGGGGCTTGCCAATGAGTGGGTGTGTCCAGATGTGCGTTTGCAAATGGGCCGATGGCAGCGTGATTATCTGCAAAAAACTGATCCAGTAAAACCTGCGCGTATCCTTGCTGTGACGGGCACCAATGGTAAAACCACCATTTCACGTTTGATGGCAGAGTTAATCAGCTTGCAACAACAGCGTTGTGCGGTGTTTGGTACGACGGGGAATGGTATTTTGCCGCATTTAAATCCATCGACACATACCACGCTGGATGCTTTGCAACTGCAAACCTTGTTGCATGATTATGCCAAACAGGGCGCGACTTTCGCTTCACTCGAAGCCAGCTCGCATGGCCTTGAACAAGGGCGTTTAAATGGTTGCGAAATTGAAATAGCCGTGTATTCAAACTTAAGTCGTGATCATCTGGATTATCATGGAACGCTTCAAGCCTACGCTGAAGCGAAATCTAGATTATTTGCATTTGAACAACTGAAAGTTGCGGTGATTAATTTAGATGATGATTACGCAAATTTAATGCTCAAGGTGGCAAAAAACAATCCATCTCAACCTAAAATTTATACATATTCCCTGCAAAATCAAAGCGCAGATTATCTGGTGCAGGCGGTCAATTATCAGTTGCATGGTGCAGAGATTCAATTGCGCAGTCCGCGTGGTATTTTCCAGATTCAAAGTCCGTTTTTGGGACAGTTTAACGTGGAAAATCTGATTGCGAGTCTGATTGCGGTTGAAGCTGCGGGATTCGATCTAGCTGAATTGATTGAAACCGTGCCTAAGCTTCAAGGTGCGCCGGGACGGATGCAAGTAATTCGCGATGGTGAGCGTTTATTTGTGGTGGATTATGCACATACCCCTGATGCATTAACCCAAGTGTTAACTACCTTAAAACGACATACTCGGCATCAGCTTTGGGCGGTCTTTGGTTGTGGCGGAGACCGTGATCGGGGCAAACGACCATTGATGACGCAAGCAGCATTGGAAGGGGCGGATCCTGTGGTGTTGACTTCTGATAATCCTCGAACCGAAGATCCGAATCAAATCTTTGCAGATATGCGTGAAGCCGTAGATTTTAGCTTACATCATGTCTTTGAAATTCGAGACCGCCGTGAAGCGATTAAATTTGCCGTGAATGAAGCCAAAAATGGCGATATTGTGGTGATTGCGGGTAAGGGACATGAAAATTATCAAGAAATTGATGGAGTGCGACACTGGTTTGATGATGTCGTAGAGGTTCAGGCTGCAATTGATGCGCAGGCACATTCTGTTCATCGCGCATATCCAGCACAGTAGGTTTAAGTTTTATGCATACATCGACGACCAGTACGGTAGAGTTGACTCCATGGACGGCTGAACAGTTGCAACAGGCAACACATGGTTATTGGTATCAAGATAAGCCGCCTACACAATCCATCAAACGGATTTTAACCGATTCGCGTCATGCCGAATCCGGCGATGCCTTTTTAGCATTGAAAGGTGAGCGCTTTGATGCACATGATTTTGTTGCACAAGTGGCTCAACATGGTTGTCAGGTGGTGATTGTTGAGCGTCCTATAGATGTTGATATTGCTCAGCTTGTGGTGCCGGATACACGTCTGGCGCTGGGTCATTTAGGTGCTTATCGTCGTGCGCAATATCCAGATTTAAAAGTCATTGCATTGACTGGAAGTAGCGGCAAAACCACGACCAAAGAAATGTTGGGCAGTATTTTCGGACTACTTGCACCGACTTTAGTCACTCGCGGTAATCTCAATAATGATTTGGGTGTACCGATGATGTTGCTTGAACTCAAACCTGAACATCAATATGCCGTGATGGAACTGGGTGCGAGCCATCAGGGTGAAATTGATTATACCTCTGGTTTGGTACAGCCACAGGTGGCAGGGATTCTGAATATCGGGACTGCGCATCTGGGCGAATTTGGTGGGCGTGAAGGCATTTGCCGTGCGAAATCGGAAATTTATGCGCATATTGCGCCAGAGGGTAGCTCGATTATCCCTGCAAATGATGATTTTACCGCGAAAATTCGTCAGGCTGTACAAACTGCACAGCAACTTTCTTTTGGAGAAGGTGGTGATGTTTTTGCAACTGATATTAAACTTAATGCACAATCCAGTCAGTTTACATTACATACACCGCAAGGTATCGCAGAGATTCATCTGCCTTTTGCAGGTCTGCATAATGTAGAGAATGCAACTGCGGCGGCGGCATTTGCACTTGCCATTGGGGTTCAACTGGATGATATTGTGAAGGGGCTAGAACAGGCCAAAGGTGCAAAAGGTCGTCTGAACTTTATTCAGCATCAGCAATATCTCTTTATTGATGATACCTATAATGCAAATCCCACCTCTATGCGTGCTGCGGCTGAAGTACTCAGTCAGCAGACTGGCTTTAAAGTCATGGTCATGGGCGATATTGGTGAGTTAGGTGATGCAAGTGTGCAAGAGCATCATGATTTAGGACGTGATCTGGTCGATTACCCTTTGGATCTAATTGTCGCGGTGGGTGAGTTTGCTCAAGCGGCTTTACAAGGGGCTTCACACAGTGTTCATGCCTCAAAATTAAAAGCATTTGCAACGCAAGCAGACGCGCTGATTTTTTTAACGAATTTAATTCAACAACATCAACCCGAGTCAATGAGTTTCCTGTTTAAGGGCTCTCGTTATACCCACATGGAAACGTTGATGGCAGATTTGATGGAGAAACTCTAAATGCTGTTATGGCTATTTGAACATCTTGCGGGCTATAACAGTTCGTTTCAGGTGGTTCGATATTTAACCCTGCGTTCTTTACTCAGTATATTGACGGCACTGGCGATTGGCTGGTTACTTGGCCCTGTGATGATCCGTAAATTACAGGCACTCAAATATGGTCAGGCGGTGAGTTCTTACGCACCTGAAAACCATGCCAAAAAAATGGGTACACCGACCATGGGAGGCGTGCTGATCCTCTTATCGATTGGGATCAGTACTTTGCTTTGGGCGGATTTATCCAATCCATATGTCTGGATTGTGCTTGGAGTCATGGTGGTCTTTGGTGCCGTGGGCTGGGCGGATGACTGGATTAAAATCCGCTATAAAGACAATGCGGGTTTGCCTGCACGTAAAAAGTTTTTCTGGACATCGCTGGCTTCACTTGGAGCAGGGATTGCATTGTATGTGATCGCGATTCATCAGCCGAATCCGATTCATACTGCGAACATGCTGGATTTGTTGATTCCATTTTTCAAAAATCTATCCATTCCATTATCCGCAGTACCTTTAGGCATTGCGTTTATTATTTTCACCTACCTTGTGATTAACGGTGCATCTAATGCAGTCAATCTAACCGACGGTCTGGATGGTTTGGCGATTATGCCGATTGTGATGGTTGCTGCAGGTTTGGGGGTGTTTGCTTATCTGGCGGGTGATATCCGTTTTGCCAACTATTTGCATATTCCTTATGTCAAATACACTTCTGAACTGGTGGTAATCTGTTCCGCAATGGTCGGCGCGGGCTTAGCCTTTTTATGGTACAACGCACATCCTGCTCAAATCTTTATGGGTGATGTCGGTGCATTGGCACTCGGTGCAATGCTGGGTACGATTGCAGTCATGGTACGTCAGGAAATCGTGTTTGCGATTATGGGTGGCGTATTTGTGATGGAAGCGATTTCAGTCTTTCTGCAAATTGGGTCATTACGGATGCGTAATAAACGCGTATTTTTGATGGCGCCGTTGCATCACCATTATGAAAAACAGGGTTGGAAAGAAACGCAGGTGGTGATTCGCTTCTGGATTATCACCATTATGCTGGTGGTTTTAGGTCTAATGACTTTAAAATTACGTTAAGCTGAAAAACTCAAAAAGCCAGCAAAGCTGGCTTTTTTTATATGAGAGAAAATCATGAGTGTGTTGATGTGTCCAGTGTGTCGTCAGACTTTAAATTTGATCGGGTGCACATGGCGATGTGAGCAAGGGCATAGTTATGATCTGGCCAAACAAGGCTATGTAAATTTACATGTGGTTCAACACAAGCACAGTAAAACACCCGGAGATACACCTGAGTCTGTATTGGCACGTCGTCTTTTTCTATCCGAAGGTTTTTATCAGCCTTTACGTGATGCAGTCGTGGTTCAATTGCAGCAACTGCAATTGCATACATTATTGGATATTGGCTGCGGCGAAGGCTATTACACGTCTGCAATGCAGCAACAAGTTCAGCAATGCATCGGACTAGATATCGCAAAAACGGCAGTTCAACGTGCGGCTAAGCTTAACGCTCAAGTGACTTGGGTGGTGGGGACAGGCGCAACCTTACCTGTACTTGATCAAAGTATCGATATTTGTACCAGCTTATTTAGCCCGATTCCGAAAGATGAAATTTTAAGAGTCTTAAAACCAAAAGGCTATTTATTGGTGGTGACGCCTGCGCCTGAGCATTTATATGCGTTGCGTGAAGCGCTATTTGATGAAGTAAAACCCCATCAGCCCAATAAGTTTGTTGAGCAATTACAGTCCGATTTTGAGTTGGTCTTGCAACAACATGTCGAGAGCCAGTTTGATTTGGATCAGGATCAGTTGAAAAATCTAATTGCAATGACACCCTATGCCTATAAAGCCAAGCCTGAAAAAAGACAGCAATTGGAACAGCAAACCCAGTTTGAACTTACAGCGCATTTTCAAATGTATCTTTTCCAAAAGAAATAAAGCCATCTTGAAAGATGGCTTTAAGGCAAGTCTAAAGGATGAGTAAATTTAGGTCACCTGATTGATTAAGCCCTCAAGTGCATCACGTTTAGCAGCCTCAGCACGTTTAGGTTGATTTGGCTGATTTTGATTGAGCGATGGTGGTGTCTGTTCTGACGGAATCAGAATTTCTTCACCTGGCAAGTCAGCAAAATCATTATCCGATGTTCGAGCAGGCGCTGCTGGGGCAGGCACATAAAGTGGACGTGCGAGCGGTGGTGAAGTGCGATCTGTACGGCTCTTACTGCTATTTTCCTGAAGACTTAGCTGTTCGCGGGAAATTGGCGCTTTAGCATTTTTATCCAATTGAACCCACGAAGAGGTAGTTCCCTGTAAGGATTTATCCATAAAGTTAATCCAGATTGGCAGTGCTGCGATACCCCCATATTCGCGTCGACCTAATGTGGTTGGACGATCGAAGCCTACCCAAGCTACAGAAACTAACTTGCCATTGAAACCTGCAAACCATGCGTCTTTAGCATCGTTGGTTGTACCCGTTTTACCTCCTAAATCATCACGGCCAATTTTGAGTGCTGCACGTCCTGTACCGTGTTGAATTACATCGCGCAAAATATTGGCCATATCATAGGCCGAGCTGGATTTTAAAATCCGTTGCGCCTGACGATAATCACCAGAATGACTTGTTGCTTGGGTTTGTGACGCTGTGTTTGTTGCTTCTGCCTGCATGCTTTGATTAGTGACTTCAATCACTTCATCATCAGGCGTTTGCGCTTTTTGCTCATCATCCGTAACAGTGTTTTCAGTCTCATTAATACACGAAATACACGCGTATTCAGGTTTAGCCTCAAAAATCACTTTACCGTAAGCATCTTCGATACGGCTAATAAAATAAGGTTGTACACGATAGCCGCCATTGGCAAAGGTGGCATAACCCGTCGCCATTTGCACAGGAAGTACCTGTGGCGTTCCAAGTGCAATCGTAAAATTACGTGGAATCTGATTTTCCTGTAAACCGAAGTCCATGAGTAATTGGCGCGCACGCTCAACGCCAACACTTTGTAGTAAGCGTACAGAGACCGTATTTCGGGATAAATATAAGGCACGACGTAACGGGATCATCCCCAAGTAGCGACCATCTGAGTTCTTTGGTGACCAACGACCAATACTAATCGGATTATCATTGACCATTGTATAGGGTGTCATGCCACGTTCTAATGCTAATGCATATATAAATGGCTTGATGGTTGAACCAGGCTGACGCCAACCTTGTAACGCACGATTGAACTTGGATTGATAGAAGTTATAGCCACCGACAATCGCTTCAATCGCACCATCATTTGGGTTTAAAGCAATCAGTTGTCCTTGCGCACGCGGAATTTGTACTAACGCCCAAGAGGTTTTTTCTGCACTTGGGCGTAAACGGACAATATCTTTAACTTTAACGATCTGTGAAGCACGGCTTGGTGCTGCTCCTACGCTATTGGCATTTTGATAAGGACGTGCCCAAGACATGCCTGACCAAGGAACAGTGACCGTTGATCCATCCTGCATTAAGGCTTCAAAACTTGAACTATTGACTTTGGTGACTTGTGCAGGATAGGTATTGGCATAAGCTACAAATGAATTTAAAGGTTTATCGTGTGCTTCAGCGCCACGCCAACCATGACGACGATCATAGGCCTCCAGACCATCCTGAACTGCCTGTTCGGCATAAGCCTGACGTTTACTATCAATGGTTGTATAAACTTTATATCCAGAATCGATGGCTTGTTCACCAAATTTTTCGACCAGTTCAGAACGCACCATTTCACCAACATAAGGAAAACGATTAGCAATTCCACGGTCTGGCATATCAAGTTTAATGGGTTCAGCAACTGCAGTTTGATACTGTGCCTGAGTGATATAACCCAGTTGTAGCATACGACCCAAAATCCAGTTACGACGTTCTAAAGCTCGTTCAGGATTCGCAACAGGATTGAAACGTGACGGTGCTTTAGGTAAACCTGCTAGCATGGCCATTTCTGCAATACTGAGTTGATCTAATGTTTTGTTATAATAAATTTTTGCAGCAGCGGCGATACCGTAGGCATTTTTACCTAAAAAGATTTTATTGACATACAACGTCAAAATTTCTTCTTTGCTCAGGTTTTGTTCGATTTTGCGTGCTAGAAAGATTTCGGTAAGTTTGCGTTTTAAAGTGCGTTCTGGGCTTAAATAATAATTCTTGGCCACCTGCATGGTAATCGTAGAACCACCTGTCTGCACATCAGAACCTGTAATGGTTTCACTGACTGCACGACCTAAACCTTTAAAGCTGATGCCACTATGCTCAAAAAAAGAAGAATCTTCTGCTGCAAGAAAGGCATGAATAAAAGTAGGTGGAATTTGATCGTATTCTACGGGTACAGAAAGTTTGCCACCATATTCTGATATAAGTTCATTATCAGCTGTATAAACTTGTAATGGTTTTAGTAAAGGAGCTTTTTTTAAAGAGCTCATTTCAGGTAGGGATGGCGCAATATAGAGATACATGCCATAAAAACCCATTGGAACTGAGACTAAAATAATGATAAGTACCAAAAAAAATGGATGAACATGACCTGAACTGGATAGCTTTTTCATAACAAGTAAGTTTTAATAAGAGCTAATAGCAAACGAATTGATGGTCAGTATATCCTTTAGACATGCGGATTGTTAGATGCCTTATTGTATCCGTATAAAATTAGAGACCGAGATCAGCTTGTTGTTTTGTTTGGGGATAAAAAAATAATAGGATAATGCTATCGTGCGCATGTTATATCGTAAACCAAATAAGGGGTTAGTAGGGGTCGATATTAGTTCGACTTCTGTTAAGTTATTAGAACTCTCTGTAAAAAACGGTCGCTACTGGGTAGAAAGCTATGCATTGATACCCTTACAAGAAAATAGCGTGGTTGAGAAGAACATTCTCAACCCGGAAGCAGTCGGGGATGCGTTGGAGCGAGTGATTAACTTGGCCAACCCGCAATCGACCAATGCCGCTATTGCGATTCCGACTTCCATGGTGATTCATAAGATCATCGAAATGGATGCGGACATGACGGATGATGAGCGTGAAGTTCAAATCCGTATGGATGCAGAGCAATATATCCCTTTTCCACTGGACGAAGTTAGTCTGGATTTTGAAGTGCTGCCTGATCGTTTGGCAAATCCTGCACGAGTCAATGTTTTATTGGTTGCAACCCGTACCGAAAACGTTGAAACACGTGTAGAAGTGCTTGAGCTTGCAGGTTTAACACCGAAAGTTGCTGATGTCGAAAGTTACGCAATGGAACGGGCTTTCGGGGTATTTGCTGATACTTTACCGATGGGTGTTAATACCGTCGGTATTTTAGATATCGGACATACCATGACCACACTTTCGGTCATGCAAAATGGCAAGATCATTTATACCCGCGAACAGGTTTTCGGTGGAAAGCAACTGACGCAGGACGTTCAGACACGTTACGGTTTATCTTTTGAAGAAGCAGGTCGTGCTAAAAAAGAACGCTCTTTACCTGATGATTTTGATACTGAAGTGCTTGAACCTTTCCTAGAAGCATTGGTTCAGCAGGCTGCACGATCTTTACAATTTTTCTTTTCTTCCTCACAGTTTAATGAAATTGACCATATTTTATTGGCTGGAGGCAATGCCAATATTCCTGGTTTGGCAAAACTTTTACAACAAAAATTAGGTTATCGCGTTACCACAGCCAATCCGTTTTTACAAATGGGTTTTTCTCCTCAGGTTGATATTAAAAAAATTGAAAATGATGCCTCTTCTTTAATGGTGGCATGCGGTCTGGCATTGAGGAGTTTTGATTAATGGCAAAGATTAACTTACTCCCTTGGCGTGATGAGCTAAGAGAGCAGCGCAAGAAACAATTTATTGCATTTAGTGCTGCGGTTGCAGTACTTGGGGTAGTGGCTGTGGTCTTGGCTTGGTTGTTTTATGATCATAAGCTTAATGATCAAGAACAAGCCAATCAATTGGTTGTCAGCACTAACCAGAATCTGGATACGCAGTTGAAATCACTGAATGGCTTACAAGAGCGTCGAAATGCGATTGTAGAGCGTATGAAGCTGATTCAAGGTTTGGAAGGTCAACGTCCAGTAACGGTTCGCTTGATTGATGAATTGGTGCGGGTAACACCAAGTAATATGTATCTGACCAAATTCAGTCGTACAGGCGATAAATTTACCATTGAAGGCAAGGCGGAAAGTCCAAATACTGTTGCAGAGTTGTTGCGTAACTTAGAGGCTTCGCCGTGGTATCGTAATGCCTTTATGAACTCCTTCTTGGCGGCAGATGATAAAAAAGATCAGAATCAAAGCTCTGTGGTGCCGCGCGTCGAAGAAAGTTATGGCACTTTCGTTGTGACCACAGATTTGGGTGAAATTGGGGCATCAGTTACAGAAGATAATAACGATCAATCAGGTTCAAATACGGGGGCAGCACAATGAGTCGTGATGAATTCAATGAACTAGATCCTGAAGTTGCTGCACCAAAGAAAAAGAAATTGACCTTAGATAAATTTCTTCAGCAGTTTAATACGCTGGATATGAATAACTACGGGGGATGGCCACTCTCAGTTAAGATTACCTGCTGGATTTTTATTTTCTTCGCCGTCTGTGCTTTGGGCTATTTTTTAGCCATTAAGCCTAAACTGGATGCGATCTCAACAGCTCAGGCACAAGAGCAGAATTTGCTCAACGAGTTTCGTGAAAAGGATTCAAAATTACGTAACTTGCAGCAATATCAGGTTCAATTGCAGGAAATGGAATCGAATTTTAACCAGCAATTGGCACAACTTCCAAAAGAAACAGAAATTCCAAGTCTGGTTGAAGATATCAATATGACAGGGGTAAATTCTGGACTTAAATTTAAAAATATTCGTCTGGAAAATGAAGTTAAACAAGAATTCTTTATTGAGCAGCCGATCTCGATTGACGCGACTGGGGATTATCATGCCTTTGGTGCATTTGTGAGTGCTATTGCAGCACTACCACGTATTGTGACTTTGCATGATTTTGTTATTGAAGGAAAGCAGGTTAAAGAAAAAGCAGATATTCCTGAAATTAGTTATTCCTTGAAAGCAAAAACCTATCGATATATAGGTGCGGATGATCAGGCGAGTGGTGCTTCTGCTCCAGTTGCAGCGGGGGCAAAATAATGAAAAAACATAGTATTTTCATGGCAATCGTATGTTGTGGTTTGGTTGGTTGTGATTCACGTATTGACGCTGTAAATGAACAAATGGCAGCCATTCGTAATCAGCCACCTTTGCCGATTGAGCCAGCACCTGTTTTCACGCCTGTGCCGAGTTTTACCTATTCAGCCATGCAGTTGAAAAGCCCATTTTTACCTAGCTCTTTGGCAGCTGAACTCAAAATTATGGCAGGGAAACGGGGTTATCCTAACTTTAATCGTCAGCCGCAACCACTTGAAAGCTACGCACTCGAATCTTTAAATATGAAAGGCAGTATGCGTAGCCAAAATGGAAAGATTCTTGCATTAATTCAGACACCTGATGGGCAAGTTGAGCGGGTTCAGGTTGGAAGCTATATGGGAATGAATCAAGGGCGAATTGTCGGAATCAGTCCGACACAAATTGATTTGGTTGAAATTGTACCAGATGGTCGAGATGGTTATGTTGAGCGTCCGCGTACCTTGGTTCTGATTGGGCCTGAGCCTTAAGTATGAAAGGAATAACAATGAAAAAGGGTTTAAAAAAATTTCTGATTGGGGATGGTGAGTCAATGAATCATACAGTTCGACAGTTTTCAATGGGTGCGGTTGCATTTGCAATCATGCAAGTGGCTAGTGCGCAGGTCAGTATTACCAATATTGTGCCCATGAATATCGCAGGACAGGGGACAGAAATCCGTGTGATGTTCAATGGTTTGCCACCGCAACCACAAGCATATCAAATGGAACAGCCATCTAGACTGATTTTGGATTTTGATAAGGCTCAGCTGGGTCTTAAACAAAATACTATTGCGGTCGCAACCAACGAAGCCAGCAGTGTCGATGTCATGTCTGATGCACAGCGTTCGCGTCTAACGGTCAATTTAAAAGATGCGGGTGCATTTACCACTCGTGTTGAAGGCAATACTTTTATTTTAAAGATTAATAGTGCCCAACAAGTAATGACTCCTGCCGCTGTTGCTATGCCAGCGGCAACGAATATTCAGCAAGGGGTTTCTAATATTGGTTTTCAGCGCGGCTCGCAGGGCGAAGGTCAGGTTGTTATCGATTTGCTTGGCAGTAATACGCCTGTCGATGTACAACAACAAGGCAGTAAAATTGTTGTGCGTATGCTAGGAAATAAAATTCCAACCAATTTAGCGCGACGTTTAAATGTCAATGATTTTGCTACGCCAGTTGCGAGTGTGGATGCCTATAATGAAGGCGGCAATGGGGTAATCGTGGTGCAATCTGCTGGTAGCTATGAATATATGGCATATCAGGCAGAAAATAAACTGACTTTAAGCCTTAAACGTCCAGTGGATCGTAATCAGTTAGGCGCACGTTCTACGCCAAATTATAGTGGTAAAAAAATCTCTCTAGATTTCCAGGATATTGAAGTGCGTCGTGTACTTCAGTTATTGGCAGATTTTACTGATATCAATATGGTGACGGCAGATTCAGTACAGGGCAATATTACTCTACGTTTAAAGGATGTACCGTGGGATCAGGCGTTAGATATTATTTTAAAAACTAAAAATCTGGATAAACGCCGTAGCGGTAATGTGATCTGGATTGCGCCTGTTACTGAATTAACCAAAGCTGAAGAAGAAGAAGCCAAAGCGATTGCGCAAAGCGTCAAGCTTGCGCCATTACAAACTGAATATATTCAACTCAGTTATGCTAAGGCGGCAGATATTGAAAAATTGATGACCCAAGGTAAAAACAGCTCAAGTTCAGGTTCATCAAATTCAGGTGGTTCAGAGCCGCTAGGTGATAGTGTTGGTAGTTTGCTGAGTCCAAGAGGAACTGTGTCGATTGATCCACGAACCAATACTTTAATCATTAATGATACTGCACAGAAAATTGATCAGATTCGTAAAATGATTGATTTATTGGATGTGCGTGTTAAGCAGGTGATGGTGGAGGCGCGGATTGTGAGAGCAAGCACCTCGTTTACCAAAGAAATGGGCGTAAAATGGGGTGTCCTTTCACAGGGCATTACTAAAAATAATGATTTATTGGTTGGTGGTAGTGAAACCACTTTATGGAATTTACGTGATCCTGATGACGATGGTAAATACACCATCGAACGACCAGATAACCTGAATGTAGATTTAGGTGTCACTTCAGCGGGTGCGAGTAAAATTGCCTTTGGCTTAATTAGTTTGTCTGACTTTATGCTGGATTTGGAATTATCTGCATTACAAGCAGATGGTTATGGTGAAGTGATTTCAACGCCAAAAGTCATGACTGCCGATAAACAAACTGCCAAAGTTGCAACGGGGCAGGAAGTACCTTATCAGTCCACCACAAACTCTGCGGCGGGTTCCACTGCAACCACTTCATTTAAAGAAGCTTTACTCAGCCTTGAAGTCACACCAAGTATTACACCTGATGGTAAAATCCAGATGCTATTGGATATCTCCAAAGACTCTATTGGTGGAGAAGCACCGAATGGTGAATTGATCTTGAATAAAAACACCATTAATACCAATGTGTTGGTTGATAATGGTGAAACGGTGATTCTGGGTGGGGTATTTGAACAGACTACAACCAATCAACAGACAAAAGTGCCGTTCTTGGGAGACTTACCTTGGGTGGGACGTTTATTTAGAAAAGACTCTAAAAAGGACGATAAACAAGAGTTGTTGATCTTCGTTACCCCGAGAATTGTTAATGACACTCAGGTGAGAAATCAGTAATATAAGTTTAATTCAAGTTATACAATAGGTGACTCCTTGCTAGGCAAAGAGTTTAGAGCTCTGCCAAATATCTATTTGGTGGGGCCAATGGGAGCAGGAAAAACAACAGTAGGACGGCACTTGGCTGAGCTTTTGGGGCGCGAGTTTCTGGATAGTGATCATGAAATTGAGCGTAAAACTGGAGCCAGTATTCCGTGGATATTTGAAAAAGAAGGTGAGATTGGTTTTCGCTCGCGGGAAAAAACAGTCATTAATGAGTTAACCCAACGTAGACAATTGGTTGTGGCTACAGGTGGTGGTGCGGTGACTCAAGCCGAAAACCGCACTTATTTGAAAAACCGCGGTATTGTGATCTATCTTTATACGCCTGTAGAATTACAATTACAGCGTACCTATCGGGATAAAAATCGACCATTATTGCAGGTTGAAAACCCAGAGCAAAAACTCAAAGATCTACTTCAAATTCGTGATCCTCTGTATCGTGAAGTTGCACATTATGTGATAGAAACACATCAAGGGGCTGCACGAGAATTGGCACAGCATATTTTACGTGTGATTTTGGCAGCAGAATCTCACTAGGCTATTTATTTTATTATTGGCATTAAAGTTTCATGCAAACACTTCATGTAGAACTCGGTGAGCGTCGTTATCCTATTTTTATTGGTAGTCAGTTAGACCCAAAAACATTGTTGGCACCTTATATTAAAGGTCAGCAAGTGATGATCGTGACCAATACCACATTGGAACAACTGTATTTGTCCCATTATGTCCATGATTTAGAATCTTTGGGTAAAAAAGTGGCGACATGTGTGCTGCCTGATGGTGAAAAATATAAAAATCTTGAAAATTTAAACCTTATTTTTGATGCATTGTTAGAAGCGGGTTTCAATCGTGATTGTACTGTCTTGGCATTGGGCGGCGGCGTGATTGGCGATATGGCAGGTTTTGCATCAGCCTGTTTCCAGCGAGGGGTTTATTTTATTCAGGTGCCAACTACTTTGCTTTCTCAAGTAGATTCTAGCGTCGGTGGAAAGACAGGGATTAATCATCCCTTAGGCAAAAATATGATTGGCGCATTTAAGCAGCCTGAGATCGTCATGGCGGATATGGCACAGTTGCGTACTTTGCCAGCACGTGAGTTGTCTGCTGGGCTGGCCGAGGTGATTAAATATGCATTGCTGGGTGACCTTGAGTTTTTAGCTTGGTTAGAACAGCATATGGATGGCTTACTTGCAGGTGATGAAAGTCTATTGGCTCAAGCGGTTTATCGTTCTTGTGCGCATAAGGCTAGGATTGTGGCGAACGATGAAAAAGAGCAGGGTGAGCGCGCGCTTTTAAATCTGGGACATACGTTTGGTCACGCGATTGAATCTTATTTGGGTTATGGTAAATGGCTACATGGTGAAGCTGTAGCAACGGGAATGGTCATGGCGGCTGATTTGTCACAGCGCATGGGTTGGATTTCCGCTGAAGATTTACAGCGTACAAAAAATATCATTCAACGTGCAAAATTGCCGATATCATGTCCGAAAATTCCATTGGATGAGTTTTTGTCTTATATGGCACACGACAAAAAAGTTCTGAATGGACAGTTGAGATTGGTACTGTTACAACAACTGGGTCAGGCTGTCATTACCAAAGAATTTGATGTTGAGAAAATGAAACAGGTTATTTTGGAAAATCAGGCAGAGTGAGATTGGGTGTAATATGACGGTATCACGTACGCTGTGGCAGAATATTCAGCACTATAGTTGGCTAGTGCTTGGTCTGCTGTGCTTATTGCTGGCGCTGATCTTTTGGGCGATCACCAGTTCAGATAAAGTGGTACAAGTCGAAAAACAAGATATTGTTGAAACACAGTCTCAGATTCAGCCACAGAAAGTGACCGCGACGACAAATTTGGGGACTTTGTCTGATGAAGTCAGACCCTTAGATTTAACTATGCGTGTAATTACCGCAGGAAATCATGAGGCAGAGTTTCGTGGTACCAAGTTTATGCAGGAAAATCAGCGGAACTGGACCATTGAGTTATTTCGTTCGTCTAATGAAAATATTATTAAAAACTATTTAAAGAGTCAGTCTGACCGTAAAAATTTCATTTACTTTCGTTTAAGTGGGGAAAATCAGGAAGAACAATACGTTCTAGCCTATGGGATATTTAATCGTGAAGCGGATGCAACGCATCAATTATCGCAATTAAATCTGAAATTCCCTGCTTCAGTACACCCGAAGGCAGTGTCTTTAGCTAATTATTTGCCGTTGATTAATGATTTAGGTTCTGAAGAAATTAAGGGCAGCGCAGGGCAACTTTATAGCGTTAATCTAAGAAACGCACCGATACCTGTCGCCCCTGTATCACCAACTCCCTCCGTTGAGTCTGCACCTGCTGCTCCAACGACCTCAACAACAGTCACTCAGCGTGATCAAGACGGGAATGTGGTCGGTGTGCAGCGCCAATCAAATAATGTTTCTTCTCTAAATCCAAGTAGTACTGCACCTAATACCCCTAATGTGGAAAATCGTCCTTCGCGGAACAATGAACGCGAAATAAGTGATCCATTTAATTAATACATGCACAAAAATAGTGCATGTATTAATCTCAAATATTATTTTGCACAATGTTGGTTCAAAATTTAAGTTTATTTTAAGGCGTTACAAAAATACAAAATTAATTATCTTTTATAATTAAATCACTTAGTTATTTCTAATTGGTATTGGCATTATTTTTGCATTATCGATGCGCTAATTGATCACTTTGTCCCTATTTTGGAGCTTAATCTTTTAATTAGTATGCGAAATCGTCGTTTTAAACTGCTATAAAACAGTGCGAAATAACTCAAAACGTTTTTGCCAAGAAAGTTGCTGTCTGCTTGCCACAAAGGGCGTATAGTCAGATAGTAATGCAAAAATGGATTGTAAAACATTTAGCTTTACGTGAGTAATAGACAACGTCGCGAAGTAAATTGATCGTTTTATGCTCGAAAGAGCCATGTTGAAAGAAGGGTACGCTATGCACTTGCCATCGCCTCATACTGTAGCTCCCGCTCAAGGTTTATATCAACCAGATGAGTTTAAAGATAACTGCGGTTTTGGTTTGATTGCCCAGATGAAGGGCCAACCAAGTCACCACCTTGTTCAAACCGCAATTCACAGTTTAAGTTGCATGACGCATCGTGGTGGTATTGCCGCTGATGGTAAAACAGGGGATGGGTGCGGTCTATTACTGGCTATGCCAAAAGCTTTTTTCCGTGATGAAGCGAAAAAGCTTAGTGATATCACGTTGAGTGAGATTTTCGCTGCGGGTACGGTTTTTCTTAATGTAGATCCTGCATTGGCACAGCACGCAAAAAATACCCTGAACAAGGAAATTGAATCAGAAGGCTTAAAAGTTTTGGCTTGGCGTGTTGTCCCAACCAATAACGATGTATTGGGTGAAATTGCACTCCAGTCTTTACCTGTCTTTGAACAAATTATTGTAAACTGTCCAATGGGCGTGACTGAGGTTGAATTCAACCGTAAGTTATTCTTGGCGCGTCGCCGTGCTGAACAAAAATTACAAAACGATAGCTCATTCTACGTAACGACTTTGTCTTCAAATGTGATCAGCTATAAAGGTTTGATGATGCCAGCAGCAATTGCTGACTTTTATACAGATCTAGCGGATGAACGTCTGACTTCACATATCGTGGTGTTCCATCAACGTTTCTCAACCAATACATTACCGCGTTGGCCGTTAGCGCAGCCGTTTCGTTATTTGGCGCACAATGGTGAAATCAACACCATTACCGCTAACCGTAACTGGGCATTAGCGCGGACACCGAAATTTGAAAACCCATTATTACCAGGTTTAACTGAGCTTAATCCAATTGTAAACCGTACTGGATCAGACTCTTCAAGCTTAGACAATATGCTTGAAATTCTGGTTGGCGGTGGCATGGATTTATTCCGTGGCTTACGTATGCTGGTTCCACCTGCATGGCAAAATGTTGAAACTCTAGATGCAGACTTACGTGCCTTTTATGAGTTTAACTCTAAACACATGGAAGCATGGGATGGACCTGCGGGTCTGGTGATCCAAGATGGTCGTCATGCGATTTGTATGCTGGATCGTAATGGTTTACGTCCTGCGCGCTGGGTGATTACCAAAAATGATTATATTACCCTTGCTTCTGAAATTGGGGTGTGGGACTACCAACCTGAAGATGTTGTATCTAAAGGTCGTGTCGGCCCAGGTCAAATTTTGGTAGTCGATACCTTTACAGGTAAATTACTCGACACCAATGATGTCAGCACACATCTGAAAAAAATGCGTCCATATCGTGAGTGGTTGCGTGAACACGCGTTGCGCTTACAGGCAGACCCTGAGCTTGAAGAAAAACTATCTGAGCAGGGATTGGCTGGCGATGAGCTAAAGACGGCTCAGAAAATGTTTATGGTGACGTTTGAAGAACGTGACCAGATGCTACGTCCGATTGCTGAAAGTGGTCAGGAAGCAGTAGGCTCAATGGGTGATGATACGCCAATGGCGGTTTTATCACGTCAGGTTCGCCATGTTTCTGATTATTTCCGTCAACAATTTGCACAGGTGACCAATCCTCCGATCGATCCATTACGTGAATCGATTGTGATGTCACTTGAAACCTGTTTAGGTCGTGAACAGAATGTCTTCGAGCAAGGGCCAGAACATGCAGATCGCTTGATTATCTCAAGCCCTGTACTTTCAAATTCGAAAATGCATCAATTACGCAATTTAAACCGCGCAGGTTATGAGATTGCAGAAATTGATCTGAATTATCGTGAAGAAGAAGGCTTACAAGCTGCGGTCAATCGTATTTGTGAGGAATCTGCACAGGCAGTTCGTGATGGTCAAACGTTATTGATCCTTTCTGATAAAAATTTGCGTCAGGGTTATTTACCTGCAAATGCGGCTTTGGCAACAGGCGCAGTACACCATTATTTGATTCAGACGGGTTTGCGTACCGATGCCAACATTATTGTTGAAACGGGTGTTGCACGTGATGCGCATCAATTTGCAGTATTGCTCGGTTTTGGTGCAACGGCAGTTTATCCATACCTTGCTTATGATGTGATCAATGATTTAATCGCAAAAGGTGAGTTACTTGGTGATCCAGTACATGCCCAAGCCAACTTCCGCAAAGGTATTGATAAAGGTCTATTGAAAGTTCTCTCTAAAATGGGGATTTCAACAGTCGCGTCTTATCGTGGTGGACAGCTTTTTGAAGCAGTGGGTTTATCATCAGAAGTGGTGGATAAATGCTTCCTTGGTGTACCAAGCCGTATTCAGGGTGCAACTTTTGTTGATCTTGAAAATGATCAGAAAAAACTCGCAGATTTGGCATGGAAAACACGTAAGCCAATTGATCAGGGTGGTTTGCTGAAGTTTGTATTCGGTAAGGAATACCATGCCTTTAACCCAGATGTGATCAATGCATTACACAAAGCGGTACGTTCTGGTAATTACGCTGACTTTAAAGAATATGCGGAACTGGTCAATAGCCGCCCAATCGCGACGATCCGTGATTTATTCAAGCTCAAAACCACGAATTCAATTCCTGTTGAGCAAGTTGAATCGGTTGAGGCAATTTTGCCACGATTTGACTCAGCGGGGATGTCATTAGGGGCATTGTCACCAGAAGCGCATGAAGCGATTGCGATTGCCATGAACACCATTGGCGGTCGTTCGAATTCAGGTGAGGGTGGTGAAGATCCTGCGCGTTATGGCACGATTCGTAACTCGAAAATTAAACAGATCGCATCGGGTCGTTTTGGGGTAACTCCTGCTTATCTAACTTCAGCAGAAGTCTTACAGATCAAAGTTGCACAAGGTGCGAAACCGGGTGAAGGTGGTCAGCTTCCGGGTGGTAAAGTAAACAGCTTAATTGCACGTTTGCGTTATTCAGTTCCGGGCGTTACCTTGATTTCTCCGCCGCCGCATCATGACATTTATTCGATTGAAGACTTGTCACAATTGATTTTTGACTTGAAGCAAGTCAATCCTCAAGCGATGGTTTCAGTCAAGCTAGTCTCTGAACCGGGTGTCGGGACAATTGCCGCAGGTGTTGCCAAAGCCTATGCCGATTTTATTACCATTTCTGGTTATGACGGTGGTACAGCTGCGTCTCCACTTTCATCCATTCATCATGCGGGTTCGCCGTGGGAGCTTGGTCTGTCTGAGGCGCATCAAGCACTGCGTGTCAATGATCTGCGTGGTAAAGTTCGTGTACAAACAGATGGTGGTTTAAAAACTGGTCTGGATGTCGTAAAAGCCGCGATTTTGGGTGCTGAAAGCTTTGGTTTTGGTTCTACGCCAATGATCGCATTGGGTTGTAAATACTTGCGTATTTGCCACCTGAATAACTGTGCGACGGGTGTTGCAACACAACAAGACAAACTCCGTCAGGATCACTATATTGGTGAACCTGAAATGCTCATCAATTTCTTCCATTTCATTGCTGAAGAAACCCGTGAGTGGTTGGCTGCATTGGGTGTTGCTTCCCTGAAAGACTTGATTGGTCGTGTGGATTTACTTGAAGTATTGCCGGGTGAAACTGATAAACATGCACATCTTGATTTAACACCATTGTTGCAGTCACATCCTGCGGCACAAGGCAAGGCACAGTACTGTGAAGTTCAGGGCAATGAGCCATTTGATAAAGGCTTGCTGGCTGAGCGTATGGTGGAAGAAATGCTTCCTGCCATTGAAGCGGGTACAGGTGGTGAGTTTAATTTTGAAGTCGGCAACTGTGATCGTTCAATTGGCGCACGTGTTTCTGGTGAGATTGCGCGTCGTTATGGCAATCTGGACATGGAATCACATCCAGTCATCATGAACTTAAAAGGTACAGCAGGTCAGTCACTGGGTGTGTGGAATGCAGGTGGTTTGCATATCAAACTTGAAGGTGATGCCAACGATTACGTTGGTAAAGGGATGGCAGGTGGTCGAGTGTCGATCTTCCCACCAAAAGGTTCACCATTCCAGACCCAACATACTGCGATTATTGGTAATACCTGTATGTACGGTGCAACAGGCGGTAAGTTATTTGCAGCAGGTACGGCGGGTGAGCGTTTTGCAGTACGTAACTCTGGCGCGTTTGCCGTGATTGAAGGTGCAGGCGACCACTGTTGTGAATATATGACAGGCGGGATTGTGACTGTGCTCGGTAAAGTCGGTCATAACTTCGGTGCGGGTATGACAGGTGGTTTTGCTTATGTACTCGATCTGGATAATGACTTTGTTGATTATTACAACCATGAGTTGATTGACCTGACTCGTATCTCGACGGAGTCGATGGAAGAGCATCAACAATTCCTGCTTCGTATTCTGGATGAACACATTAAAGAAACAGGTAGTGCTTGGGCGTATAAGATCCGCAATGAGTTCGATTTTTACAGTCGGAAGTTCTGGCTTGTAAAACCAAAAGCTGCTAATTTGCTCACGCTTTTGAAAGCAACTCAAGCTGATCCTCAATAATTCCACTACTGCATATACATAGGCAGGTGCAGGTAACAGCGAACTCTGCACCTACCCACGGAGAGAGACATGGCAGAACGCCTCAATAATGACTTTCAGTTTCTGGATGTAGCACGCCAAGATCCAGAGAAAAAAGATATTACTGTCCGCAAAGCAGAATTTGTGGAAATTTATAAGCCTTTTACTGCTGATGTTGCAGCGAATCAGACACATCGTTGTCTGGCTTGTGGTAACCCGTATTGTGAATGGAAATGCCCAGTGCATAACTACATTCCAAACTGGTTAAAACTGATTGCTGAGGGTCAGATTTTCCAAGCGGCAGAACTTTGCCATCAAACTAATACCTTGCCAGAAGTCTGTGGTCGTGTTTGCCCACAAGACCGTTTATGTGAAGGGGCATGTACCCTGAATGACGGTTTTGGTGCAGTGACGATTGGTAATGCTGAAAAATATATCAATGATACTGCTTTTGCACTGGGCTGGCGTCCAGATATGTCGCATGTCAAATGGACAGATAAAAAAGTGGCGATTATTGGTGCTGGCCCTGCGGGTCTAGGTTGTGCTGATATTCTAGCGCGTAATGGCGTAAAACCAGTCATTTTTGACAAACGTCCTGAAATTGGAGGTTTGCTCACATTCGGTATTCCAGAATTTAAAATGGAAAAAGACGTCATGAAACGCCGCCGTGAAATCTTCACGGGTATGGGTATGGAATTCCGTTTAAATACTGAAATTGGTACAGATGTTACGATTGAACAACTGCTACAAAAATATGACGCAGTGTTTATGGGAATGGGAACCTATACCTATATGAAAGGTGGTTTCCCCGGTGAGGATCTGGACGGTGTCTACGATGCACTGGATTTCCTGATTGCAAATGTCAATCGTTGTCAGGGTTGGGAAAAAGATGCTGGCGAATTCATCAGTGTCGAAGGTAAAAAAGTGATTGTACTGGGCGGTGGTGATACCGCGATGGACTGTAACCGTACCTCGATTCGTCAGGGTGCTGAACAGGTGACCTGTGCCTATCGTCGTGATGAAGCCAACATGCCGGGTTCACGTCGTGAAGTGAATAATGCGCGTGAAGAAGGGGTGAACTTCCTATTTAACCGTCAACCGATCGAAGTTGTTGGTGAAAATGGCAAAGTGACTGGTGTTAAAGTTGTTACCACTCAATTGGGCGAGCCTGATAGTCGTGGTCGACGTAGTCCTGAGCCAATTCCGGGTTCTGAAGAAGTTTTGGCAGCCGATGCAGTTTTACTGGCATTCGGTTTTCGCCCAAGTCCAGCAGACTGGTTCACTGGTGCGAACATAGGCTTGGATGGTTCAGGTCGTGTGATTGCGCCTGAACAACAACAGTATAAATTCCAGACCTCTAACCCGAAAATTTTTGCGGGTGGTGATATGGTACGTGGTTCTGACCTAGTGGTGACAGCCATCTGGGAAGGTCGCCAAGCAGCAGAAGGTATTTTGGATTATCTTGATGTTTAAAATCTAGAGATTCAAAAGCGATGTGAAGCCCGCAGTGATGCGGGCTTTTTATACTGCGCCAAAAGGTAAAAGCTGAAGAAAATGATCGAGTAAAATAGACGAGCTACGTTTATTCCAAATACAGTGTGTTTCAGAAAGAATGTCATTATTTTCCATTTCAATAAATCGCACATAATCCTTTTTAACGACTGCATCGATTTGGGCACGAGAGCAATTCCTAAACCCAATTCTACGAACTCCACGATGGTGAGCCAGTTCCGAACCTCATGCATAGCCTATGCTTCCAGTAAAGCCGCTTTGATTGGGCTGACTCGGGTTGCAGCTTTGGAATTGGGTGCTTATGGTATTACTGTAAATGCGATTGGGCCTGGTCCTATTGAAACAGAGCTGTTTAAGCAAGCCAATTCAAAGGGTGCTCCAGAAACGGAACAGATTTTAAAGAATGTGCCAGTACAACGTTTCGGACAGCCTGAAGATATTGCTCATGCTTGTGATTTTTTTCTCAGTGAAAAATCAGGATTTATTACGGGACAAATTTTATATGTCTGTGGGGGCATGACCGTAGGCCTAAATCCGATTTAAATTGTTTAAATATAGTTCATTTAAAACGCAACGATAAAGTGCTTTCAAATAGAATCAAACGGATTTATTGGTCAAAATGAGCACTTTGGCAAATGGCTGAGTTTTTATGCAATATACAAATGTATAGAAATTTCTAATACTGATTTCTCCGTTGTATTGTTGAGGAATTCCCATGAGCTTAGCTCAAGTGACGAAACAAAAATCATATCTAAATCGTCCGAAAGCGCTTGGTATTACCGTACGTCGTCTACAATTTCACCCTGAAAAAATTAAACGACATTACTTTGCCAATTCACCTGTCATGTCACATATGCTCACGGCCTTGTCTTCGACCTTTCCGATTGGTGAACAATTTTTTGTACATAGCGTACGTAATGTTCGGGATAAAGTAACTGATCCAACATTGCAGGCGCAGATTGCGGCTTTTATTGGGCAAGAAGCCATGCACTCCAAAGCGCATAGTGAATTTAATGATGCATGGCGACGTGATCACTATAATCTGGATCGTTTTCAGGCATGGTTAGCGCGAAAAAATATTCATGTCCGCAGCTTACATCCTAAAATTCAGTTGGCCATTACCTGTGCCTTTGAACATTTTACCGCATTATTAGGCGGCTATATTTTGCGTCATCCTGAAGTGCTGAGTACGCTCGATGAAGATGCGATCAAACTTTGGGTCTGGCATGCGATTGAAGAAATCGAACATCGCGCAGTCGCTTTTGAGGTGTATCAGGCAGTGTACGGTGATGACCGTGTTCGTCGTTTGTTGATGCGTAGCGTCACGACAGGCTTTGCGAGCCTAACGCTGTATTCAACTACGCGTTTGTTTTGGCAAGATAAATGGCGCAGTTTACCTAAAATTGGAGGCAATCTATTTGGCTTATATTTGTTAGGCAAAATGCTCATTCAATTATTACCTGAATATTTGTCCTATTACAAAGCGGACTTTCATCCAGCGGAACAGGACTATAGTCAGATTGTGAAATACTGGAAAGAGAAAATGGCAAATGAATATCACATGCAAAGCTTTCAGGAGGAAGTCATGCCAAAGCTCTATAGTTAAATTAATTGACTACAAAGATAAGTTTCACAAAAACGGATGCAATGTCCGTTTTTTGATGATGTAAAGAAAAGAAACAAACATCACTTTCAATCCTCGCTAAAATGCATTTATGTAAAAAAATTCCAAGAAATACTAAGAGGATATCATCATGAATCTTTTAAAAAAGACTGCGGTTGCAACTTTAATTGCGAGTACTTTGGCTTTTTCTGGCTGTGGTTATAACACTTTACAGGCCAAAGATGAGGCGGTGACTGCTTCATGGTCAGAAGTGCAAAACCAATATCAACGCCGTTCAGACTTGGTGCCAAATCTGGTCAATGTGGTCAAAGGTTATGCAACGCATGAAGAAAAAGTATTAACTGAGGTCACTCAGGCACGCTCTAATGTTGCAGGGCTAAAAGTTGATCAAAGCGTACTTGAAAATCCAGAACTATTTAAAAAATATCAGGAAGCACAAAGTCAGTTAACAGGTTCGTTATCACGCTTGATCGCAGTATCTGAAAATTATCCAGACCTCAAAGCCAATGAGCAATTCCGTGATTTACAGGTACAGCTTGAAGGCACAGAAAACCGGATTGCAGTGGCACGTAATCGTTATATCACCACCGTTCAGGATTACAACACTTATGTGCGTCAGTTCCCACAAGTCATGACTGCCAAAGTGATTGGTATGCATGAAAAACCAAACTTTAGCGCAGAAGCTGGCGCAGAAAAGGCACCAACGGTTTCGTTTAACTAAACCTGATTAGGTAAATAGGTGCTGTGATGATTAAAACTGCTATGTTGGAGATGCAAAATCGCTGGAAAAAAGCGGTTTTGATGCTGCTGTGTTGTTGTGGATTTTTATTCTCGACCACGGTCTGGAGCGAAGTCGCCACTGCACAGGATTCGGATGATGCTGATACCATCATTGCAGGCAAGATCATTCAACAGCAACAAAACCCGCAGCAACAAAAGTCAGCAGTATCCACACCGCAAAGCTCGACTACGGTTCAACAGCCTGAAATTGCCAATGATATGGCGGATGGTGAATCGATTCGAGGTTTGCCAAGTATGAATGAGCCTGTGATTGATCAGGCAAACTTGCTCACGGCAGAACAAAAACAGGCGATTTCACAGCAAATATTAAAACTTTATCAGGACAATAAAGCGCAAATCGGCATTGTCATTGTTCCGACTACGGGGCAGGAAGATATTTTTGATTATGCCATGCGGGTCGGAGAAAAATGGCAATTAGGTTCAGCCAAGCGTGATAATGGTTTGCTGATGGCGATTGCGGTCAATGATCGACGTATCCAGATTTTGACGGGATATGGTCTGGAAGGCGTCATCCCAGATATTGTCGCCAGTCGAATTATTCGCAATCAAATGACACCGTATTTTCAGCAAGGACAATATGCACAAGGCATACAAGCAGGTCTAAATGAAATTGAACGGGTCTTAAACCTTGATCCTGAAATTGCTCAACAAGCGGCGGCAGACTTAAAAGAACGTCAGGCGCAGGCCATGCATGAGCAAGAAGCTCGTTCACAAATGCTGGTTTATTCTCTGATTATTATTTTCGTTGGGGTATTTGCATCATTTATAGTAGGAAATCGCGTGAGTGCGGCAACTGCTGGTGTGGCGGGGATCGTGGCTGGGCTGGTCAGTGGGGTCGGTTTGGTTACCAGTATATTGGCGGGGTTTGGGATTTTTTTTTTTTTGATTACTTCACTAGCACAATTGATCTTGCAAATCTTTGCTTCTGGCGGAGGTGGTCGTGGAGGTGGAGGTTACGGCGGTGGAGGCTTTGGTGGAGGAGGCGGCTATAGTGGCGGCGGTGGTAGCTTTGGTGGCGGGGGGGCGTCAGGATCATGGTAACGAAAACAGATACAACACAAATCATCACTCAGCCGAAATTGGATGAAAAAGCACAACCGAGTTTAAAGCGTTGGTTGAAACATGCATTTTATTTTTCAGCCAGTAAACGCTTGTTTTCAAAACAGGATCAACTCGAGATAACAAATGCCGTTAAACAGGCAGAACATGGTCATATTGGTGAGATACAGGTGGTGATTGAAGGGCATATTCCTTGTTCTCAGGCTTATTATCAAAATACCCGTCGTCGTGCAGAACAGCTTTTTGCTGAATTAGGTGTATGGGATACGGAATACAATAGTGGGATATTGTTGTATCTCAATTTGTGTGAACGGCAGGTCGAAATCGTAATTGATCGGGGTATTTGTGCTTTGACGCATGAAGCTGAATGGCAAATGATTTGTCAGCATATCGTGGCTGAACTTAAAGCAAAAAATTATCGACAAGCGGTGGTCAAGGGTGTGTTGGAAATTGGAGAAATTTTAGATCAATTTTATGATAAACAGATCACAGATAAAGATGATGAGTTGGATAATTCACCAATTATTTTAAATTAACGAGAAATATCTGAAATGCTTTAAAGTGACAATATTTGTCACTTTTTTATTATTTACATAACTAGAAAAACATAATCAAAAAAAACTTTTTATAAACTACTGTTTTTTCTTCTGAAATGATTATAATCAGAGTTGGCATATTTTATGCTCATATAAATTAGCTTACAAAGCTTTATAAAAAATACACAATTCGTGGAGAATGTTATGAACGCACAAAAAGGTTTTACCTTAATTGAGTTGATGATCGTGGTCGCGATCATTGGTATCTTGGCAGCGGTTGCACTACCTGCTTATCAGGATTATACGATTCGTGCAAAAGTGACTGAAGCAGTTTTAGCTGGTTCTACATGTCGTACAGCTGTTTCAGAAGCTTATCAATCAGCATCTAGTTTACCAGCGGCTGGTGATTTTGGATGTGAGACTGGCTCATCTTCTTCTGCTGCATCTAAATACGTTCAGTCTGTTACTACTCAAACTGGTGGTATTATTCTTGTTACTACAACTACAGAAGGGAGTTTAAAAGATGCTGGTGGTAAAGAAATTTTAATGACTCCTTTGAAAGCTGATGGTACAACAGCGGCTACTGCAAATAGTCCAGTAGGAGCATGGAAATGTGGACCATCAAGTGATGCTACTAAAAAAATGCCAGTCAAATATTTGCCAGCATCATGCCGTGGTTAATATTTAAATAAGTTCTAAGAGGGATGTGTACAACATCCCTTTTTTTAATGGTATATCTTTGTGAAAGAAAATAAGATTTATATTCTACTGATAGTATTTATTACAAGCTGTATCGCATTTTTATTGCCTAATCACTATTATCCTTGGGTTTCAATCTACCAAGATTTTTCAGCTTTTTTAGCATTGGCTATAATATTTACTTTTTTTCTAAAAAAAAAATTAATTTTAGACCTAAAATTTTTATTCATTCTATTTATTTCTTTAGTTCCTTTAATTCAGGTCTTATTCAATAAAATATTTTTTTTTGGTGATGGTTTAGTTGCCTTTATTTATATATTTTCATTTGGTTTAGCTTATATTGCGACTTTAAATTTGGGGAGAAAAGATAGTATAGCGCCGTATCTATATTTTATTTCAAATATCTTTATTTTTAGTTCTATTATCTCGCTCTATGTTATTTTAAAGCAATGGTTGCTATTAACAAATGGTGGAATCTGGATGGCAGATTTACCGCCTAACGGTCGTCCTTTTGCAAATTTTGGTCAACCGAATAACTGTGCGACTTTTCTGTGTATGGGACTAATGGCATGCTTATATCTATACGAAAAAAAATATATTAATCAGGTTTGTGGAGTATTACTTACAAGCTTCATTTTATTTGGAATTACGCTTACTCAATCTCGTACAGCATGGGCGTTTACATTTGCTTTTTTAATTTGGTGGTTTTGGAAATCCCGATATTTTCAGATTCGATTGTCTAAATATTCCATTTTTTATTTTGTGGGAATATTTCTCTTTTTTATTGCTATAGTTCCTTATATTTCCGATTATTTAGGTGTCACCAATACAATAGATGCACTTACACGAGCAAGCTCAGGTTATTTAAGAATCCCAATGTGGCATCAAATGTTATTGGCGATCAAAGAGCAGCCATTATTGGGCTATGGTTGGAACCAAGTGGGTGTTGCTCAACTTTCGGTTTATCTGGATTATCCAACCACTGAGTGGACTGAACATAGTCACAATATTCTTTTGGATTTGCTGATCTGGAATGGTATCCCATTGGGGATTTTAATTATTGGGTTTTTTACATGGTGGTTATATCGTTTAAGTCAATTAGCAACATCCGTTGATGCTTTTATTGCTCTTTCAATGGTTGGAGCGGTATTGGT
Source organism: Acinetobacter sp. 479375 (assembly GCF_000581715.1). NCBI lineage: Bacteria > Pseudomonadati > Pseudomonadota > Gammaproteobacteria > Moraxellales > Moraxellaceae > Acinetobacter > Acinetobacter sp. 479375. The sequence continues at coordinate 204,878 of NZ_JEZN01000002.1, forward strand.
ACATGCTATGCTTGAATATCCATTAGATTATGCTTTCTTTCTATTGCCTGTAGGCTTTTTATTGGGCTTGGTACAAGCTCAAGATAAAACCATAAAAGTAATTGAAATTCCAAGAACAGTGGTAGCAAGTTTGTGGACTATTTTCGTTGTTCTCTATATTTGGATATTTGTTGAATATCAAATGATTGAGAAAGATGTGCAATTGGTAAGATTTGAGGCATTCAATATAGGAACATTACATGCTGAACAGGCTGCTCCAGATGTGATTTTACTGACGCAATTAAGAGAGCAAATAAGATTTATTCGTACTCAACCTAAAGAAAATATGACCCCTGAGCAGTTGGATTGGATGAGAAAAGTAGCTTATCGTTATTCAACTTCAGCCGCTTTGTATCGTTATGCACAGGCTTTAGCACTTAATCATCAACCTGAACTTGCAAGAAAACATCTATTAATTTTAGAAAAACTGCACGGTCAAAAGTATTCTTTTGAGTCGTTATATCAAGTTAATCAATCTTTAGCCTTTGAATGGCAAAATAAAACTGGATCTAAACCATGAACGATCGTTTATCTAAGAGACAAAAGTTCTTTTTGGGGCATTTGGGCTTATCTTTGTCATTAGCTGTCATTATTTTAATGTGGGTATTTTTCTGTTGGTATCCATCTCCATTAGCTAAAGCGGTGGGCGTGACTCACATCTTTTTAATGATGCTGGCAATTGATGTAATTGTGGGACCAGTTCTTGGTTTTATTGTTTATAAAGAAGGTAAAAAGACCCTTAAATTTGATTTAAGTATCATTATTTTGATTCAACTTTCTGCACTTTGTTATGGAGTTTATAGCATTGGTCAAGGTCGCCCTGCGTGGTTGGTATATAATGTTGATCGTTTTGAATTAGTCCGTAATAATGAAATTATTGATCAGAATATCCAACGCACGAAACCTGAATACCAACACCCTTCTTGGTTTAAACCACAATATGTAGCGACTGCATTTGCTCAAGATATTAAAACCCGTAATGATGATATGTTCGCAGAAGCACTGGGTGGAATTTCTCTAGCGCAAAAACCTGAGCGTTATGTGGCTCTTAGCGAAGTAAAACAACAGATACAACAACGTGCCCAAAGTTTAAATGAACTAAATCAATTTAACGCTAAACAGGATACAGATAAAATCTTAAAGCAATATCCAGAAGCGGATAGTTGGGTTCCACTAAAAGCGAGTTCTGTTGATATGGTTGTTTTAATGAATAAAGAAAAAGGCCAAGTGGTTAAAATTATCGATTTAAGGCCTTGGAAGTAAGAGAGGATTTTCCTCTCATCATCCATCAGAAAAATCCGTGTATAATCCCCACACTCTATTTTTCGCACTATACCTATGCGCGCTTTTTTCCTATTTTTAGCGTCTATCCTCATTAGCCTTGCATGGTTATCTCCTGATCATGCTTTTCCGTGGCTGACATTTTCCAGTGAAATACTGAGTTTTGCAGCAGTGCTTAGTCTGTTGGCAGGACTGTGTGATCAAAATCTACGAGTTCCTAAAATTCAGTGGATGGCTTTACCTATTGTCATCATTCCACTGCTTCAGTGGGTGTGCGGACTGGTTCTGGATCTAAGTAGTGCTTTGCTATTTAGCTTTTATTTACTGGCTTTCTGGTTTGTTACGATTACAAGTTATAACCTTGCTATACAAAATGATCGAAAAAAGCTTTTTATTCGTATTTGCTATGTTTTACTTATCACTAGTACCATTTCCAGTGTCATTGCGATATTGCAATGGCTTAATCTGGATCAGCATCTTTATGGAGTCATGGAGCTTCGAGCAGGCAATCGACCATTTGCCAATTTTGCCCAGCCCAATAATATGTCGACCTTTCTGGTTATGGGACTGATGGCATGCTTGTATTTATTTGAACAACACAAACTCAGAAAATTATTATTAATTTCAGCGTCAGTAGTTATTTTATTTGCAATCGCTTTAAGCCAATCACGCACCGCTTGGGTGGTGTGCTTATTCTTTATGGTTTACTGGTCGTATAAAACTTATAAATATCCAGTGCGTTTGAGTATACCCTATGTGCTGCTCTGGGTGCTCAGCTTTGCCATGATGATTGCAGCTTTACCCATCCTAAATAACTTGATCAGCTCGTTGGGTGCAGCACAAGTAGTAGAAACGACATCAGTTGCTGAACGCGCCACTACAGGATATTTGCGTTTTGATATCTGGACGCAAATGTTACTAGCAATTCAACAGCATCCTTTGAGTGGTTATGGCTGGGGTCAAACCAGTCTGGCACAGCTTACTATTTTCAATCTGCATCCATCGCATGAATGGGTGACCAGTGGACATAATATTTTGCTGGATATTATCGTCTGGAATGGTTTGCCGCTTGGTTTATTGATCATTGGCTATATGACATGCTGGATTTTATGGTTAAATCAAAAAGCCAAAAGTTTAGAGTCAATTATTGCTTTGCTCATGGTGGGAGCAATTTTAATTCATGCTTTGCTTGAGTTTCCGTTGCGTTATGCCTATTTTCTCTTTCCGTTGGGCTTCTTACTTGGCTTTGTACAATCACAAGCTCCTGAGCTTAAAGCATCAATTTTATCCAAGTATGTAGTGAGGGGTGTTGTTGTTATCGGTAGTATTTTGATGTTGCTGATTTGGCGTGATTATACGGTGTATAAAATCAATAATGGCTTGGCTTTTCGTGGCGAACAGCCTACACAAACCGTGTGGGGAAGTACCGATATTTATGTGTTAACCCAATTTAAAGACCGTATGCTGTGGCTGCAAATGAATCCGACGACACAACTAAGTGAGGATGAACTAACTCAACTCGGTCAAATGGTGAAAAATCGGGCATCACCTTATAACCTGCATAAATATGCACAGCTTCTATTGGCAAATGGTAAGGCGCACGAAGCAGGTCAATATTTATATTACTTAAATATGTTGCATCATGAAAGCTATACGCTTCAGGACTTAAGTGCGGAAAATGCAGCTTCAGCCATTTATGGTGAAGATGAGAAAAAGCGCTAAAAATAAGATCCAGTTCACTTAAATATCATGAGGGCGCTGGATCTTATCAATTTATCAGCAAGAAAAATCATCAGGCGCCATGACCAACCTTATTTTAATTTTTTGGAATGAAAATCTAAGGCTGATAGCTAATTCCCATGATTTGTGCTGGTAAAACCAGAGCATCTATGGCTAAAGTAAATGGCACGAGGGGAAGTCGTGTTAATTTTTCTTGAGTAGATAGTGTAACTTTCTCTCTTTTGTCTTGATAATATTGAATCCTAACTTTATACGGTTTGGATAAGGGTTTTAAAGAATCTAAATTTTCTACGATAGGGTAGAGATTTCCTTCCAGTTTAATCTGAAAAATATAATGCTGATTTTGTTCTGTTGCTTCCCCGCAATCACAGGGTAAAATACCGTATTGTTTGAATAAAAGTGTTTCTCTTTGGTTTAAACTGCCTGTTGATGGCGTATAAGAAAATTTTAAATATCCTGTGAAGTGATGGCTGTCTTTATCAGGTGAAACAAAGTTTAAATCTTGGCGAAGCTGAATATCATCTGGGTTAAGTTGGCTAATTAAATTGAAAAAATCTGAGCCACCTTTATTAAGCACATAACTATATTGTTTTCCTGCAATCACAATCGCGTCTTTGGGTTCATTGACTAAAAATGTTGTTGGCTTACCAAAAGCCACCACTTCATCTTCAACCAACGTTTTCCATCGGTCTCCGTACTCATATTTTGTAAAAAGATCGTGTGTGTTTCCACCGATGGTCTGATTCGACGTACAGCCTGAAAGTAAAAACAAAGATGAAACTACAGTGAATAAGGAGATTATTTTTAAATTTTTCATCAGCATTTTGAATGGGTTAAATTGGTCTTTAAAATAGCATAGCATCCATAAGAAAGTTTATTGAATTGATTATTTGGACGTTAATCAATGGTTTTTATCTTAGTCTTATTTCAAAGCTAGATGTAATTTGAATATTTAAACTTTATGACCATTTATCCAAGTCCTACTGAATAAAAATCTGTTTTGTTGTAGCCTATTAGTATCGCTTATATTTTATTCATCATGTTTTATTGTGATGTGGCATCTCGGGAGCATGTTATGAATCTGGTTAAATATCTGGCGGTCATAAGTTTCATGATGATGAACGTGCCAACTGTGCAAGCTGAAGATGTTGCACTATTGCCCAGTATTCATGCGATGGCGGAATCTGAATTGCGAGAAGAAGCTGGTATTGTTCCATTTCAGGAAGATAAAGCAGTACGTCAGGCGCTTAGACATCATATTGATAAAATTCAAAATGATATACAGAATCCCAAAGTTAATCAGAACCCTTATATCGCAATTGATTATCAACCTACAACTTCACCTGATATGAGTCAACTTTCCCCATTTTTGCAGCAGTATCTTTTATCGATTACCTCAGGATTACAATCATCTGACCCGACCAGTGGCATATTTAATATGCTTGCGCCTTTAAATATCAACCGAAATAATGTCGATGCATTTCGTGATGGTACGATCAAAGTGAATGTAGAGGATGTATTAAGACTCCAGCAACAAATTAGAGATGGATTAAATCCACCACAAAATCCTTGGTTTCCACGTTAAATGGATTATTTAGAAATGATCGATTCAGCTAAATGATACTCCTTATTAATTACATCATATTTCCTTATATTTTTTTTAATTTTAAGCCAATGAGGCTTTATTTGCTGTTTAATAGAGGGTTCTTTCATAATTGATGCAGCTCTTAATGCGTAACTAATATAATTACGTTTGCCAATATACGAGAAGCGTCTATAAATATATTTTTTATGCCTTTCTAAGGGTTCTTCGCCACGTTTGATTCTTGATTTATTTATCCTTAATAGTTTTTTGTTTGTCATTCTAATGGCTTTTGATACCTTATGATGATATTGGATTAGGCCATTATCACGTAATAATATCTTTGTGCCATTGTACGTAAAACCAAGATACTGGAGTGGTTCCTTACTCATGTGTGGTCTGTGATAAACGTGTAAACCATCTTGAAAATAAACACGTTTAGTCTTCTCTGGGTGAATTTGTACCTTTAATTTCTGAATTCTTTTTTCTATTTCATAACCAATTTTTATTCCTAAATCTATATCACAGATTATTAAAATATCATCGCAATATCTATAATATGAAGCATTATATTTTGATAGATAAATTTTAATATTTTTATCAAAATCAAACATATAAATGTTTGATAAAAAAGCACTTATAGCTGAACCCTGTGGAATCCCTTTGGTTTTATTCTCTTTAATAATTAAATTGTTTTTCCGAATTTTGTTCCTGAAATCATTGCTAGAGCATAATCTTTTTAGGTTTTTATGATTTTTATTAATTGATAATCCTAAAATTTCGTAAACTTTTTTCCTTTCAACATACGAAAATTTTGTAATTGATTTATAAACTTGGTAATGATCTTTTGGAAGAATGTCTGTATTAAGGACTTGAAGCCAAGCATTCTTTAATATTGTATGATCTAACTCATCAAAAAAACTTTTTATATCATAACATAACGCAACACAATTTTTTCTTATTTTAATTTCATCAAAGACTTGCTTAGCAAAATGAATGTTATTAGGGGAGTTAGGTAATTTACGAAAGGCTAAAATATTTTCTGATAAATTTGATTCTTCCAGCAGTTCTTCATATTTAGGGGTAAGTAAGGCAGCATAATAAGCATAAATATGGCCATCTATATGTGAAGAATATTTGATAGGTCTAATTTTAGGGGGACATTTGATAATGGCATATCTATCTTTGTGGCCTTTGATCTTAATAATTTTCTTTTTATCTTTTTTTATTTTCCGTGTTTTTAGTTCAAAATGTATGAATGGATGGAAAGCATGACTTTCAATATTCTGAGGATTGGTTACATAATCATAAATTTTTTGAGGATGGATTGGATGGTCAAAGTGCAAATACTTTCGTTGACGATTTTGAAAAAAGTTAATGTCTATTTTTATCATTATTAGAAAACTCAAGAAAAGGTTGACGATAATCCTCGTATAACACGTTCTACTCTATGAATAGAATTTCTTGAGCATACCCAAGTACCCAATTTTACGTACCCTCTAGAAGAAACCTTCTACATCGTCTTTAGATCACGAAAGGATTATACTATGAGAAGCATTGATTACATTCTGTGGATTTCAATATACATCGGTTGTACTCTATTCCAAACAATATGCAACGTTTCACCAGAAATATTAGAAATTGTTCTAACATTGAGTGGAGCAACACTTGACAACAGATTACCTTCCCTATGTACTTTTACATAGGCATCTTAAGTATATGTAAAATATATGGATATTGCAATACTTTATTTATAAATGGAAAATCCCCGCATTTAGCGGGGATTTTTTTATCTCAGTGTCGATTAAACACGTTCGATAATGGTCGCGATACCTTGACCTAAACCGATACACATGGTCGCAAGACCAATTTGTGTATCTTGCTGTTCCATCACGTTCAACAGAGTTGTAGTGATACGCGCACCAGAACAACCCAATGGGTGACCGAGTGCAATTGCACCACCATTCAAGTTAATGATGTCTTGTTTATCATAAACGCCTAAGCCTTTCATGACTGATAAGCCTTGAGCAGCGAATGCTTCGTTTAACTCGATGGTTTGGATGTCTGCCATGGTTAAACCAGCACGTTTAAGTGCTTTTTGCGTTGCTGGCACTGGACCATAACCCATGATCGCAGCATCACAACCTGCAATCGCCATTGAACGAATCACCGCACGTGGTTTTAAACCCAATGCTTGAGCACGTTCAGCAGACATAAGTAACATTGCAGAAGCACCGTCAGACAGAGCAGAAGACGTTGCCGCTGTCACTGAACCACCTTTAGGATCAAACACTGGTTTCAATGCTTGGAATGCTTCAAGGTTAGCATCAGGACGAATCACTTCGTCGATGTCACACAGGATTTTGAAACCATTAGCATCATGACCTTCAACACCTACGATTTCGTTTTTGAAACGACCTTCTTGTGTTGCAGCCCAAGCACGGCGGTGAGATTCAACACCGAATTTGTCCTGTTCTTCACGGCTAATGCCATTCATACGGCCTAACATTTCAGCTGTTAAGCCCATCATGTTAGAGGCTTTGGCATAGTGTTTAGAGGCTTCTGGGTTAAGGTCGATGCCGTGCATCATCCCAACGTGGCCCATGTGCTCAACACCACCGATGATGAATACATCACCTTGGTTGGTTGCAATCTGTGCAGCAGCCGTGTGGATGGCCTGCATAGAAGAACCGCAAAGACGGTTAACGGTTTGACCGCCCGCAGTCTTTGGAATATCAGCCAATAAACCAATGTTACGAGCAATGTTCATTCCTTGCTCTAAAGTCTGGTTGACACAGCCCCAGATGACATCTTCAACTTCATTGGTATCAAACTGGTTACGAGCAACCAGTGCACGTACTAATTCAGCAGATAAACTGTCGGCACGTACATTGCGGAACATACCGTTACGTGATTTGCCCATGGCAGAACGAACGCCATCAACAATCACAACGTCACGTGGATTTAAAGTAGCCATTCACGTCGCTCCTTAACCGTAGAATTTTTTGTTGTTAGCAGCCATGTCACGCAACATTTGTGGCGCTTCATAAGCCTTACCTAAATGTGCATATTTGTCGCAAAGCGCAACGTATTCAGCAACACCAGTCTGATCGATATAACGGCATGGGCCGCCACGGAATGGAGGGAAACCTACACCCATGATCATCGCCATATCTGCTTCAGAAGCAGTGGCAACGATATTGTCTTCTAAGCAACGAACGGTTTCGTTACAGAAAGTCAGCATCATACGGTCAATGATTTCTTGGTTATCAAACTCGCGTTTTTCACCAGTAATGAAAGGTGCAATGATTTCGTAAGCTGTTGGATCAACAGTTTTCGCTTTCTTGCCTTTCTTATCTAACACGTATTTGTAGAAACCAACGTCATTCTTTTGACCTAAACGTTTTGCTTCGTACATCGCTTCGATCGAACCTTTGTAGTCTGGCTTCATACGGTCTGGGAAACCTTCAGCCATGACTTCTGCGCCATGAACACCTGTATCGATACCCACCACGTCGATCAAGTATGCAGGACCCATTGGCCAACCGAATTTTTCCATGACTTTATCGATTTGCTGGAAGTCAGCACCATCTTTAAGCAATAGATCAAATGCACCAAAGTAAGGGAACAACACACGGTTCACCAAGAAACCTGGGCAGTCGTTTACAACGATTGGTGTTTTACCCATTTTCTGAGCTAGTACCACAGTAGTAGCAACTGCTTCTTCAGAGGTTTGTTCACCACGAATCACTTCAACCAATGGCATCATGTGAACTGGGTTAAAGAAGTGCATACCCACAAAGTTTTCAGGACGTTTAAGCGCTTTGGCCAAACGTGTGATTGAAATGGTTGAGGTATTCGAGGCAATAATCGTGTTATCACGGACTTTAGACTCTGTGTCGGCCAAAACCGCTTCTTTGACTTTTGGATTTTCAGTCACCGCTTCGATCACGATATCGACTTCTTTAAACTCGTCATAGCTTAAAGTTGGACGGATACGCGCTAAAGTTTCACCCATTTTTGCAGGAGTAAGCTTTTTGCGTTCTACTTGTTTGGTAAGTAAGCCATTGGCCTCTTTCATACCGAGTGCAAGTTGGGCATTACCAATATCTTTCATGATAATTGGGGTGCCTTTGCTTGCCGCTTGATAGGCAATACCGCCGCCCATGATCCCAGCGCCAAGAACCGCAGCCTGATTGACTGGGTGTGCACCTTTCTCATGTTGTTTAGAGGCTTTTTTTACGATCTGATCATTTAAGAATAGACCGATTAGTGCTTCAGCTTGTGGGGTGATCGCCGCTTTGGCAAAACCTTGCGCTTCTGCTTTTAGTGCATCATCACGACTTAAGCTTGCGCCTGCTTGTAAGGAATCAAGCATCAGTTTAGGTGCAGGGTATTGTGCAGGATTCGCTTTCGCCAGAACTGCGCCCTTCGCCGTATTAAAGGCCATCATTTGTTCAAGTGGATTTAACTTGATTGGATCAAGTTTTTCCTGACGTTTTGCTTTCCAGTCTAAACGACCCGCAATTGCTTGTTTCACCAAATCAATTGCCGCGTCCTGTAGCTTGTCAGCCGCAACCACAGCATCTACCGCGCCATCTTTGAGTGCAGCAGCAGGCTTTTTCGGAGCAGCCATCGCCATCCATTCAACTGCATTGTCGATACCAATTACGCGGCTTAAACGCACTGTACCGCCAAAACCAGGGAAAATACCGAGCTTGATTTCTGGTAAACCGACCTGCGCTTGTTCTGACATCACGCGATAGTCACAGACCAGACACATTTCAAAACCACCGCCCAATGCCATACCATTAATGGCAGCGACTTTAGGGATGTTTAAATCTTCAAAACTGCTAAAAATTTCATGTACAGGCAATGACCATTCAACAATGGCTTGTTCACCTTGCGCAAAATTTTGTCCAAACTCGGTAATATCTGCACCAACGATAAATGTTGATTTTGCAGAAGTGACGATTAAGCCTTTGATTTCAGCATTGGCTTTAACCGCAGCAATTGCCGCCTGAAAATCTTCAATGGTTGCACGGTTAAATTTGTTGACTGACTCACCTTGTAAGTCAAAGCGGAATTCTGCAATTCCGTCCGAAAGCATTTGGACGGTAATGGCATTGCCAGCGTGGATCATGCCTGATCTCCTTTATTTTGGAGGACTTCTACGTTGATGTGATGAAGCGTGTATGCATTTTCTGCACACAGTTATGCTCCGCTAATCTTACGATAACTATATCCAAAAACAGCATAACAAGTTGTATCAAGCCGTGACGCAAGGGTCATCTATTTTTGTTACCTGTTATTGCGCGTTTTTGTAAATAACGTTCCATAAGCATAGCTTGAGATAATGAACTTCCTGTTTCAATTCAATTTTTTTTAATCAAACCTGTATTTTTATAATAGATTCAGTGTCAAAAAAGTAGCCCTATTTTTGTAACCATTCTGTCAAAAAGGTCAATCAAGTGAATTATTTAATTGCCAGTTTCTGGGACAAGCTAGGTTAAATTGACAAAAAATAGCTTTTTTGTCATTGCTTTTGTTAAAATCTCTCGCCGTTAGCCACTGATCAGTGGCCGATCTTGTGAGTATGATTGCTCCGAGTTTTCTATCCTTTGAAAGAGTAGCGATATGATTAAATGGATCATATTAGCGATTTTTGTGATTTCAGCTTTATATATCCAAAATCGCGGAAAAGTACGACATTCGTTTTATCGTCAATTTTTTGATCATTCTACGATATTGGCACCGATCAATTTTTTGATGTACATCTTTTCAAAAGTGCCGAATCAACCTTATATCGATACGCAGCATTTTAAAGATTTGAAAGTGCTGGATGAAAACTGGGAAATGATCCGTGATGAGGCAAAAGCCTTATATGCACAGGGTGGAATCAAGGCATCAAGTACTTATAATGACTTGGGGTTCAATTCATTTTTTAAGACAGGCTGGAAACGCTTTTATTTAAAATGGTATGACTCTGCGCATCCCTCAGCAGCTGAGTTATGTCCGAAAACAACAGCTTTATTAAAAACTTTACCCACGATTAAAGCGGCCATGTTTACTGAACTTGCGCCACATAGTCGTCTGGTGCGGCATCGTGACCCGTATGCAGGTTCATTACGCTATCATTTGGGTTTGATCACGCCGAATGATGATCGTTGCTTTATTGATGTCGATGGTCAAATTTATTCATGGCGTGACGGTGAAAGTGTGGTGTTTGATGAAACCTATATTCACTATGCCGAAAACGGAACCGATGAAAACCGTATTATTTTCTTTGCGGATGTTGAACGTCCGTTGAAAACTCGTTTAATGGAAAAGTTTAATCACTGGTTTGGTAAAAATGTCATGACGGCTGCCAGCTCGCCGAATGAAACAGGCGACCAGACGGGAGGCTTAAACAAAGCCTTTGGTTATGTCTATCAAATTCGTTTAAAAGCCAAAGCCTTAAAAGCGAAAAACCGAAAATTATACTATTTCCTGAAATGGTTTTTGATGCTTGGCATTTTCTTCCTGATTTTTATTCGTCCTTATATGCCGCAGATCATTGAGTTCTTTCAAAAGATACTATGAGATAAGCGCCCTTAAGGGCGTTTTTTTATATTTGTCATCGATTTTGTCTTGGATGGTGGTTTTGGCCATTTGCAACGCTTTGCCCTTCCACGAGGTTCATGAGAAGATAAGCCCAGATTTATATATCGCATAAAATTTTAAAGATTGATTTGTTATTTATTGGGGAGTTTCGCATGCAGACCTTTCGTTCAAAAAAAGACTGGTGGATTTTGGGTTTTATCATTGCTGCAACAGGAATTTTATTGCAAATGCTTTGGAGCATGCAGCTTCGCGGAACTCTGCAAGAATATCCTGAACATGGCATTGTATATGCATTGGTGATACTTATTATGTGGTGGCCTGTGGTAAATACTCGTTATATCGTGACTCAGGATCATGTGATTATTCATAGTATGTTTTTAAAATGGATCATTTCACGAAGTGAAATCCAGAGCATGACGCCAACCAATAATCCAGTATCTGCACCAGCTTTATCACTGGATCGAATCAAGATTGATTATCAGAAAGATGGGAAAAACAAATCTGTATTGATTTCACCAAAAAATAAGCAGAAATTTATCGAAGCCTTAACGTTGGATCGTTCTCATCATTAAACTGTGAGTCTCTTTTTCTTGGTGAAAATGTTGCTCTAACAGCAAACAATCATATAAATGCTTGAAAAGAGAATGTTTGAGCACAACATACACTGATGTAGCCAAAGGAAAGCCAAGACATAGTGAATTCAACCGTGCGCCCACATATTGAAAAAATTCTTGCTCACATGACCCAATTACCCGGCGTTTATAAAATGCTGGGGAAGGATGGTGAGCTGCTCTATGTGGGCAAAGCCAAGAATTTAAAAAATCGGGTATCGAGTTATTTTGTCAAAACTATTGAGCATCCGAAAACTCAGGCCTTGGTGGCGCGTATCTATAATATCGAAACACTGGTCACCCGTTCAGAAACTGAAGCCTTATTACTCGAACAAAACCTGATCAAGCTACATCGCCCGCCGTACAATATTATGCTGCGCGATGATAAATCCTATGTATACATTTTTGTCTCGGCAGATAAACCCTATCCACGGATTGCCAGTGGACGCGGTAAAGGAAAGCATCAAGTCGGCAAATTTTTTGGACCGTATCCGAGTGCCTATAATGCTCGGGATACTCTATTGGTGTTGCAAAAACTATTTAATGTGCGTCAGTGTGAAAATAGCTTTTTTTCACAACGTAAACGGCCCTGCCTGCAATATCAGATCAAACGCTGTACTGCGCCTTGTGTCGGTTTGATTTCTCCACAGGAGTATAAGGAAGATGTGGATAACTCCATTCGTTTTCTACAGGGTGATACCCGCGAGCTCAATCAGGAACTGATTGCGAAAATGGAGCAAGCGGCAGAACAGCTTGAATTTGAAAAAGCAGTCTTTTATCGTGATCGTCTGGCGTTGCTACGTGAAGTTCAGGCCCAGCAAGCGGTATTTAAAGTGAAGGGTGAGGCCGATATTCTGGCGATTGCCCATCAAGCGGGTGTGACGTGTGTGCAGATTATGCATGTCCGTAATGGCCGCATGTTAGGGGGTAAAAGTTACTTTCCAGATATGCTCAGTGATGATCTGGGACAAATGCTGAGTGACTTTATGGCGAATTTTTATTTTCAGGTCGCCGATGAAGTTCCGAGTGAGTTAATCATTAATGTCGCATTGCCTGATAGTAAAGAGTTGGAACAGGCGCTCCATACCGAATTTGAGAAGAAAGTACAGATTAAACATAAGGTACGTGAAACCCGTGCCGAGTGGTTAGAACTGGCGCAGATGAATGTGCAGCATGCCATTAAAGGGCAACTCAGTAATCATCTGGAACTGAATGAGCGTTTTCACCAATTGGAACAAGTGGTGGGACGACCGATTGACCGGATTGAATGCTTTGACATCAGCCATACCATGGGTGAAGCCCCGATTGCATCTTGCGTGGTGTTTGATCAGGGCGGAGCGCGTAAGCGTGATTATCGTCAGTTTGCGATTCAGGATATCACGGGCGGTGACGATTACGCAGCCATGCGCCAAGCCTTAACACGCCGATATAAAAAGCATTTATTGCCAGATTTACTCTTGATTGATGGGGGTAAAGGACAACTGCATATGGCGATGGAGGTGATGCAGGATTTACAACTGGATGCCTTTATGGTGGGCGTATCTAAAGGGGAAGGGCGTAAACCCGGACTTGAAACTTTACATTTTACTGATGGCACCAAAATTCAATTACCTGAAGATCATAAAGCATTGCATTTGATTCAACAGGTGCGGGATGAAGCGCATCGTTTTGCGATTACCAAACATCGCGCTAAACGTGATAAACGCCGTGCAGGTTCAGTATTAGAAGCGATTCCCGGGCTTGGACCCAAACGTCGCCGTGATTTATTGACACACTTCGGTGGGATTCAGGGCGTACTCAAAGCCTCGGAAAAAGAGCTGACTTTGGTTCCGGGGCTTGGTCCAGCAATGGCACGAACCATTTATAAAATTTTGCATGAATAATTTTCGATTATTTTTTAGCAATAACGATCCTGTTTAAGAGTGACCAAAATGCTCAATGACTTGTGCGTCAATGATCATTTACATCTATAAAAAAGCATCACACTATGTGAAAGATCAATAAACTGGAAAAATAATATGTCACTTACACGGTTATTTCGTGAAATTGAACAACAGGAATGGATTGATTTACCAGAGGGTTGGTTACAGGGTCGCACGATTTTTGGAGGTCTGGCCGCAGGCGTTTTAATGCATAAAGCGCTGTGCACCATTGGGGATGAAAGCAAGCGTTTATTGAGCTGTAGTATTACTTTTGTCGGGCCAGTACAAGCGGGAAAAGCACGTATAACCGCTGAAATTTTGCGTCAGGGCAAGTCGGTCACCACACTTGAAGTACGCCTATGGCAGGAAAATGCGGTACAAAGTATTTTGATCGCGAGTTTTGGTACAGATCGTGATTCGAGTATTCATGTGCGTCAGGAGCCTGTGATCCCTGCTTATCCACTCGCGGATCAGTTAGCACCTTTACCTTTTGCTAAAATGATGCCTGAGTGTTATCAACATTTTGACCTGCGGTGGGCCGAAGGGAAATTTCCAATGATGGGAAGTCCAAGTCCAGATTTTGGCGGATGGGCAAGGTTTTCACCTGAAGAGCAAGCCAATCGTAAAATGACACTGGCAGATTTTGTCACACTGACTGATATCTGGCCACCCGGTGTATTGAGTATGTTTAAGACACTTGCACCAGCAAGTTCACTGACTTGGCACATCACGTTTATTCATTCTTTAAAAGAGCAATTACACGACTGGTTTAAATATAAAGTAGTAACTGAATATGCTGAGCATGGATATGCGACAGAACATGCTTATGTCTGGAATGAACAAGATCAATTACTGGCGATTTGCCGTCAGACGGTTACTGTATTTGCCTAGTCGACACTGTTGGGTATTTCGTATAAAGTTGGGCGTAGAAAATATTTTGCCTTATCTGAAATGTTGCATCGCCTTGTGGCGGCAATGAGGGGACTAAACTGGCGATGTCTATGACAACAGGACGCATACTGAATATCCCGAACATTTTAACACTTGCACGTATCGCATTGATTCCAGTTTTTTTATTGATTGCTTATTGGCCCCCTGCGATTGGGATCAATGAACATGAGGGGAGCTTTTTTAGGCATCTTATTTTGACTGCAATCTTTGTGCTCGCTGCAATTACCGACTGGTTTGATGGTTATCTGGCTCGTGCACTCAATCAAAGCTCTGCTTTTGGACGTTTTTTAGATCCCGTTGCAGATAAATTGATGGTGGCAGCAGCCCTGATTGTACTGGTGCAATGGCAACCTACGATCGCAATGGCCTTTGCTGCGATTGTGATTATTTCCCGTGAAATTACCGTGTCTGCCTTGCGTGAGTGGATGGCTGAATTAGGGGCAAGAACCAACGTTGCGGTGTCAACCGTAGGTAAATATAAAACCGCCTTTCAAATGATTGCGATTAGTGTATTTTTACTCAATTGGCAGCCGCTTGAATTACTGGCTTATGCATTGTTATATACAGCGGTGATTTTAACCTTATGGTCGATGTTTATTTATTTAAAGGCAGCTTGGCCGTATCTGAAACAGCCTTAAGCATTTAAAGCCTTTCTGATGAAAGGCTTTTTTAACGAAACATCTAATGTCGTGCAAGAATCGGGTCGTCAGGGTCTATGCTTTGATTTACAGTAAAACTGAATACAGGAGTGTTGATGATGAAAAACGTATCCTCCAGCCAGTTTACTGTGATGGCAAGCATGATTGAATATGCCTATCAGCATTTTGATGACCAACCTAGTCTGGAACAAATGGCCGCAAGGGTGGGTTTAAGCCCGAGCTATGCACAGCGCCAGTTTCAGGAATGGGTTGGCATTAGCCCAAAAAAATTTGTGCAATACTTGAGTCTGCAACGCGCCAAAGCCTTATTACAACAGCGCCATAGTATTTTGGAGACTGCACTGGAAACTGGGCTGTCAGGTACTGGACGTTTGCATGATTTATTTGTACACATTGAAGGGATGACACCCGGAGAATATAAACAACAAGGGCAATCTCTACGGATTATTTATTCGATAGAAGCGACACCGTTTGGTGAGATTTTCATTGCAAGTACAAATAAAGCCATTTGTTCAATTCAGTTTTTATCAGATGCATTGACTGATTTGACAGCACTTGATGAATTGCAGCAGCGCTTTGCGTTGGCTGAGTTTCAGCAGCAATCCACTGAACTTCATCAGCAGGTTAGTGCATGGTTCCAGCATGATTTTAAGTCTAATTTGCAGCAAAAAATTCCACTACGTTTGCAGGGGACGCCTTTTCAGCTCAAAGTTTGGGAAGCACTGTTAAAGATTCCAGAAGGCCAGTTGAGCAGTTATCAACAGATTGCCGAGCAAATTGGTCATCCCAAAGCGGTTCGTGCAGTGGCCAGTGCCGTTGCGCAAAATCCAATCGCGTATTTAATCCCATGCCATCGTGTGATTCGATCTACAGGTGTGATTGGTGAATATCATTGGACTCAGGCACGTAAACTGGCACTGTTGTCATGGGAAATGGCAAAACAGGAGCAAGCGGTATGACGCTGGACTTATTTGCTCCTGATCCACAGACCAATGTGCTGCCTTATGAGGGGGAAGTACAGGATTATGGTCTATTCCTCCACCCTGAACAGGCTGAATTTTATTTTCATTATTTGCTTGAACATTTGCCATGGCGGCATGATGAAGCCAAACTTTATGGAAAACATTTTATTACCCCGCGTAAAGTCGCATGGTATGGCGATGCACATTATCGCTATGCTTATTCAGGGGTAATGCGTGATTCCTTGCCGTGGGATGAGCAGTTATTTGTACTCAAGCAGAGTATTGAGCAATTGCTTGGCGAGCAGTTTAATTCCTGTCTGGCTAATTTATACGAAGAAGGGACACAGGGAATGGCGTGGCATAGTGATGGTGATATGTCTTTGGCCGAGCAAACCACGATCGCCTCTTTGAGTTTAGGCGCCACTCGAAAATTTTGTTTTCGGCATATCAGTACCAAAGAAAAAATTGAAATGCTGCTGCAATCGGGTCAGCTCATTGTCATGCGGGGTGTCACTCAACAGCGCTGGCAGCATGCGATTATGAAGTCACAAAAAATTTTGCAGCCCCGTATCAATTTAACTTTTAGACAGTTTTTGCTTTAAATCATTATACGAGACGTTTTAACTATGGGTTTCTTCATCTTCTAGTGTTTTGGCAATTTTGTCGATATTTAAACTTTTCGCCATCGCATCAAAGATGTCTTTATACGCCCCAGTCTGTAAATACAACTGTTCGTGTTCACCATGTTCCACAATTTCACCATCCTGCATCACATAAATATAATCAGCATCGATAATTTGTGACAAGCTATGGGAAATCATAATCACGGTACGACCTTGTTTAATTTGATCTAAGCTATGTTTGATTTGCTCGGTGGCAATCGCATCTAAACTCGCTGTGGGTTCATCCAGAAAAATAATCGGTGGATCTTTTAGAAACATCCGTGCCAGTGCGATACGTTGTTGTTGTCCACCTGAAAGCATCAGTGCATCGGTATCATAACCTTGCGCCAAATGACTGATTTGTTCATGAATAGAGGCTTTTTTTGCCGCAACAATCACTTCATCCAGACTGGCATCCATTTTGCCATAGCGGATATTGTCCAGAATGGAACCCTGAAAGATATGATTTTTTTGCAGTACTAAACCAATATGATCACGTAAATAGTGCGTATCGATCTGATTGAGATTGACTCCATCCAGTAGAATTTCGCCTGAGTCGGGTTGATAAAATTTATCGAGTAAGCTAATTAACGTAGATTTTCCCGCCCCTGATAGTCCGACTAAGGCCGTAATTTTATTTGGCTGAATCAGCATATTGATGTTTTTTAATGCCTGATGCCCATTTTCATAACTAAAATTGACCTGCTTAAGTTCAAATTGTCCGTGAATGATCGGTTTGAGATGACCACTATCTTCAATTTCGTCATCAGCATTTAAAATTTGAAAGAAACTTTCTGAATAAATCATGGCATCATTCACTTCATCATAAATGCGATGTAGTGAACGAATCGGGGCAGAAACATTATTGAACAATAAAATATGGTACATGATCATTCCAATACTCATTTGTCCTGCCAGAACAAAATAAGAAGTCAGGATAATAATCAGCACAATGCCAATCTGTTCAAGAAAAGTTTTGACGCCATCAAATATAAAACTGGTCTGACGGGTATGCATTTGATTGTCAGTCAGATCGCGCTGTAGCTTAAGTTGTTTTTCGGCTTCTATTTCTTCACGATTAAATGATTTAATCACGGTAATCGACTGGATAATGCCTAAAATGCCCTGACTCTTTTTTTCACGACCATCGCGTAAACGACGTCGCCATCCTCCCAGTTTTTGTGCCTGCTTAAAGGTCAACCAGAAATAAATCGGGACAATCATTAATGCGACTAGACCAATCCAGAAATTGGCGTAGAACATCAGTCCTAAAGCAATAATCGCACTGGTAAATAGCGGTAAAATATCAATAAAGAAAATTTGTACCAGACGCGTCAGCGAGCCAATGCCCCGATCGATACGGGTTTGTAATTTACCTGCCTGATTTTTTTCCTGATTAAAAAAAGTCAGGCGATACGTTAGAAACTTCTCAATAATGCCTTGAGCCAAATCCTGTGAAACATAAATACGCAGTTTTTCACCGTAATATTTTTGTCCAAATTGAACTAAGGCATTGAGGATTTCTTTCCCCAGTAAGATCGCTGAAATCGTGGCTAAAATCATCCAGCCTTCATTGAGTCCTTTTCCTGCTTCGACCAGTGCATTAATCCGATCAACTGCATATTGCAGAGTGAGCGCATTGACCTGAGCCGTGAGTGCGCCAATCAATGTTAAAATGAGCGTGGCGATGACCAATAGCCGATATGGTCGTACAAAAGGGCGTAGTTGTTGAAAAAGATGCCAGAAATTCATGTGGTGTTTATTGTTGTATGGCTTAGAGTCGATCTACATTAGCTTCAGTCTAAAAAGCAAAAATAAGATGTTCAAGAGGGTGTTATGTAACAAGAAAAAAGCTCATGAGATCAACATGAGCTTTTTACTCTGAGGAGGAGTGTCTTCGGATGAAAACGACTTAATTTCATGGAAAATTAAGCTTTAATGAAGAACAATTTCATTATATGAGAATTTGATTGAAATTTCAAACATCGCTGCTATGAAAAATAAATGAAATTTTCATATCGTGTTAAATCAAGCTATTGACTGGGTTTCGTTCATTTTGTGAAAGCGTCAGAAACTTATGTTCAATTTGAGCAGCATTACTTTTTAAAATTTCAATCAATTTCTCGATATGAATAAATTCAAAACGATTTTTTGAGGCCACAATGGTGAGTGCCAAAGGCGACTCTTTATTGGTGGACAGTTTAATCGGCACAGATAAACCTGAAACATTAGGATCAAGTTCGCCGTGAGATAAATAAAACCCTTGTTTTTTTATTTTTTTCATACGAGCCAGAAAACTGTCTTCATCCTGCGCAAACCCAACCTCAGCCAGTTGTGTTGCAAAACGTTGATAATAATCCTGAATTTGGCGTTTTGGGAGCTGGGCAATAATCACTTTAGGTGACGAACCCATGTATACTGGTCGTGGACAACCGCGCCCATAGGACAGCAGGTCTGTATTGCGAAACACTTCATGATGCAAATCAATACAATAATCACGATTGAGATGGGTTAACAAACAACATAATTCGGTGCGTTCTGCGATATCCTTCATAAACGGACTGCTGATTTGCACCAGTGGGTCAGTGGTGCGCGAGATATAGTCCAAGACTGCAATTTTTGAACCGAGGGTGTAATCACCTGATGTACCGCTGATGCGCTGTAGAATATCGGCAGAAACCAGTTCTTTTAAATAACGATAGCTGGTCGGTTTGGACAGACCTAGCTCATCGCAAATATGATCGACATTAATCACAGGCCGTGATACCGAAAATAAATCCAGAACCGTTAAAATTTTGCCAAAGCTTGAAAGCGCCATGATTACCTACTTTGCTAAAGAACCATCAGAAACACGTGCGGAATTATCTGTTATAACAAATTGCGACACACCTTGCAGTCTAAATTAGTCGACGCTAATTAATTGATCTCATCAAAAAACAACGCTGAACCAAGCTTAAAATACAATTAATTATCATAATAAGATATTTTGTTGACTATTTTTTGTTTTTTTGCCAAAATTATCCAAATAAAATATCCAATGAAGAAGTTTTCATCAAGTCAAATGCACGCTGTGAAATTTTTTCATCCATCTGTGGTTCATCCTTAACCAATGTTTTGACTGCCTTTTACAACAACAGATAAAAGCCGTAGTTCTAAACGCTTGTTAAGCGATAATCTGATTATAAAATGATCTTTCTGAACTGAGTGTAAACCAACATTTACAGCAGATTGCGGCTGTTGTGCGATTGAAAAAAAGCATGACATCGATGGATTATGCGTATAGATCAAGCACTCACTAGGGAATACTGGTTTTGAGATCAATTCATGTTATTTAAACAGATACTGGCGTTTAGACCATCGCGCATGGATTTGATTTTTGCGGTCAAAACCTTTATCGCGATGATGCTTGCTTTGTATACCGCATTTGTACTGGATTTAACTTATCCCATGTGGGCAGCAGGTACGGTGATTATCATTGCCCAGCCTTATGCAGGTATGGTCTCATCCAAAGCCTTGTATCGTCTTACTGGAACGATTCTGGGCGGTATTCTGGCGATTTTCTTTACCCCGCGTCTAATTGATATGCCCATTCTGTTTACCTGTATTTTGTCGATATGGGTAGGCGTATGTTTATATATTTCCTTGCTGGATCGTACCCCGCGAAGTTATGTATTTATGTTGGCGGGTTATACCACGGTCATGATTGCCTGTAGCTCAATTTATAATATTGATAGCCATAGTGTGTTTGATATGGCCTTAAGTCGGGTACTGGAAATTTCTATTGCGGTGATCTGTAGTGCGGTTGTTTCTGCAACCATTTTCCCTGCACACTTGGGCGCACAACTTCAGCAACGTGTTCAAAAAACGCTGGATGATACGCGTGATGTCTTTGCCAGTATTTTAACCGATCAGCAGCACAGCCAGAGTTATACTCAACTTTTGGGGCATATTGCCCGCGATACGACCGATATTCACGGCCTCGCGGTACATCTGGCCTATGAAAGTGGCGAATTGCATGGTATGACCAAGCCGATACAGGAATTACTGCATCAGGAAACCATGGTGGTTGCTAATCTGGTGTCAATGTCAGAACGTATTTTTCAATTGGATCAAATTGATCAACATTATCGTTTAGGCTTAGAGCAACTGCATCAGCATGTTGTCAGTTTCTTACGTGCGCAGACCGATATCCACGAATCTGAATTGAATCAATTACCGCCAGAGTTTGAATCCGATTTTGAACATTTATTGGTACTTAGTCAGCCACAACAAGAAATTATGCTGGATGCCTTAAAAATGGATATCCGTCATTTTATTCAAAATGTGATGGCGGTGAAGTTACTTTGGCAACTGATCAATAAAGGTGAAAAGCGTATTCCAGATACGATTGCCACCATTACCACACAATATCCGAGTCTACATCGCGATCATGGTATTGCAGTGCGTAGTTCGATTGCTGCTGCCGTTGCAACAGCGACGTCATTTTTACTCTGGATTTATACGGGGTGGCATGCGGGATATATGATGGCGCAATTAACTGCGGTCAGTGCCTGTATTTTGTCTACAATGGATAATCCGATTCCAGCATTAAAGACGTTTATTCGTGGCTCGGTTTACGCTGCAATCCTGACCATCATCTATGCGTTTACCATCATGCCGCAAGTTCACGCATTTTGGCAGTTAGCTGTGGTCTTGGCTCCGTTGGTGATTTATCTGGCCAGCATGTTCCCTACACCGATGTTGATGATGTTGGCATTGCCGATGCTGATTAACTTTATTATGAGTTTGAATTTGCAAAATCGCTATGCGATGGATGCGGTTATCTTGATGGATACCGCAATGGCGGGCGTGGTTGGACCGATTATTTCTATTTTGGCGATTTATTTTATTCGTGCTATGTCGCCAGAAACCAGTGCCCGTCGTATTTTGAGTTTACATTATCGCGCCTTAAAGGAAGCGTTGTATATTCCCTATGGTTCAGCGTTTCGCATTCATTTACGCAGTATGCTGGATCGTATCGGGGTGTTAAATACCAAACTGGTTCAGTCTGATGGGTTAAAACATGCCATGAATCTGGCACTGATTGAAACCAGTGCGGTGGTCAATCTCAGTCGGATTGCCGAGTTAAGCCAAAATAGTAAAACCTTGCCTGAGCTAAAACAGGCATTAAAGCATTTACAACAGTTGTTGGAAGCCAGTTTTCGTGATCAGGAAAAGCATATTGCGTTGAATACGGTTCTAAAAGATAAAGTATTGGCGCAAATGGACTATATTGAAACACTGGTGCTCAATGAACCAGGTATTGAAGTGAAACATCGGATTCAAATGAGTATGAATAATATTCGTAGTAGCATTTTCCATGTGCAAAAAAATGGCGAAGACCATCAAGCGTTAAATGGAGCTGTACATGGGTGAGTTCAATCTGTATGGCGTTTATGTGCCGACATTGCTGATTCAGGCGATTTTGGCCTATTTATTCTTCAAGCTCGTGACTTTGGTGAGCAATCGATGGATTGCTGCGGGATGGATTGGATTTCCAGGCATTTTTAATTTAAGTCTATATGTGTTGATGTTGATGCTCGTACACTGGATATTTTTGGCGATTCAGACCTAAGATCTCAACCGTATCTAAAATCAATGTACGCTCTATGACATGATTCACATCAGTTTTAACGAAAGTTTAAGGCGAAATTTAAGGTAAGCAACATGAATTCTTTTGATGCACGGAAAATTGTCCGTCCGTTGGTCACACTGGTGATCGCAATACTCGCGATTTTTGTGATTGTTCATTTGTGGAATTACTATAACTCCGCACCGTGGACACGTGATGGGCGAGTTCGTGGTGATGTGATTCAGGTTTCGTCTGATGTGTCGGGTTTGGTGACCGAGGTGCTGGTGCAAGATAACCAGACCGTCAAAAAAGGACAGCCCTTATTCCGAATTGATATCGCACGTCAGCAACTTGATGTCGAACAGGCACGATCTGATCTGGCCAAAGCCAAAGCAGGGCTGGCTCAAGCAGAAGCCAATGCGATTGCAGCCAAAGCCAATCTGGAAAAATCTCGTGCCAATACGCAGTTAGCTGAAAAAAATGCAGAACGTTATTCAAACCTGATGGATGGTGCAATCTCTAAGCAGGAACAAGATCAAATGTATGCGACACGTGATCAATCCAAAGCTGAAGATGCGCAAATGACCGCCTCGATTGAACAGGCACAGGCGACCATTAAACAGCAACATGCGTTAATCGAAGTGTCTCAAAGTGCGCTCAATCTGGCATTGCTGAATTTAAAACGTTCAGAGGTGGTTGCGCCTGCGGATGGTACATTGTCCAACTTCAGCTTGCGTGTTGGTAATTATGTCAAAATTGGTGATGCAGTTGCGGCATTGGTCGATCGTGAGCAGCTTTATGTGGTGGGTTACTTTGAGGAAACCAAACTCAATCATATTCATGTGGGAGATAAAGCCACGATTCAATTGATGGGTGATTCACAAAAAATCCGTGGGCATGTACAAGGGATTGCCAGCGGGATTGAAGATCGCGAACGTTCAAGTAGTTCAACGTTACTCGCCAATGTGAATCCGACCTTTACTTGGGTACGTTTAGCGCAGCGTGTACCCGTTAAGATTGTATTAGATGAAACACCAAAAAATGCGTTGGCATTCGTGGCGGGTCGTACAGCAACAGTACGGATCGAAAATTAAAGTCTACATAAAAATATCGTTGATTTTAAAAATGGCTGATGTTGATCAGCCATTTTTTTAGGGTTGAATTCCATGAGGATGATGATACCAACTCTGAATCAAAAGAGCTGCGGCTAAGCTATCTGCCGAAAGACGCTTCCCACGTCCCTGATCATGATAAGCATCTAATTCATCACGTGCTTCACGTGTGGTTAGACGTTCATCCACCATCCAAGTCTCAATATTGGTTTGATGACGTAAGCGCCGTGCAAATTTACGCGCTCGAGTCGAAAGTTCGGATTCAGAGTCATCCATATTTAATGGTAAGCCGACCAGAAATAGGTTCGGCTGCCATTCTTTGACAATTTTGAGCAATTGATTCCAGTCAGGAATTCCATCTTTCATGGGAAATAAGGCTAATGGATTGGCACTTTCGATCGTAGATTGACCCACAGCCATTCCCATCTTTTGCGTACCAAAGTCAAAGGCCATAATCATTTGCATGCTTGGCGTTTCAGGCATGACCAATCTCGGAAGAAAGCCATGTGCGGTCAACGCCTAGCTTTTTATAGGCAGCGTCCCAACGTGCGTCATAAGGTAAATTAAAGATCAAATCCATATCGGAATCACACACGAGCCAGTCTCCCCGTGAAATTTCATCTTCGAGCTGGTTTTTGCTCCAACTGGCATAGCCCAGTGCGATCTGGTAACGACCAACACCTTCGTTATGTGCAATCGCATCTAAAATATCTTTACTGGTCGTAATACACAGGTTTTCACCGACCGCGATTGAGGAATGCCACGTTGGCTGTCCAGTATGTAACACAAATCCAGCTTCTGGGCGTAATGGCCCGCCCTGTAGCACTTCATGAGGTTGCACATGGTCAGCATCAATATCCAGATCATTGAGTAATTCTTTGACTTGAATCCCAGACGGGCGATTGATAATTAAACCCTGTGCGCCCTCTTCATCGTGACGTGCTAAATAAATTACGGTATTCGCAAAAAAATCATCGGCCATTTCTGGAGGAGCAATC
Organism: Acinetobacter sp. 479375; assembly: GCF_000581715.1. Taxonomy (NCBI): domain Bacteria; kingdom Pseudomonadati; phylum Pseudomonadota; class Gammaproteobacteria; order Moraxellales; family Moraxellaceae; genus Acinetobacter; species Acinetobacter sp. 479375. The sequence goes on from NZ_JEZN01000002.1 coordinate 229,611, forward strand.
AGACAACGGTGTGTCAAATATTGTTTGGTCACCTAAGCGGTTCTCCTTAAAACGTGGTCGCTTTTGTATTGATATAGGATGTTCTTATCAACATACAAGAGTAAATGGATTTCGCCAATCACTTTTCAGTGATTTATTGCAGAAAAATAATTGGCGATCAAGACAGGAGGCTGGCTTTGAAAGGATTTAACTGTGTTGAAATTTGAGCTGGCGTAATTGTTTGGCATGTTGTAGGGTCGTCTCATTAATTTCAACCCCGCCTGACATTCGGGCAAGCTCAAGCACCCGTTGAGGTTCATCAAGCTCAATAATGGTACTGCTGGCCGGATCAGTCTGCTGTTTTTTGACCAGTAAATGTTGATCAGACTGCGCCGCAACCTGAGGCTGATGGGTAATACACAGCAATTGCACGTGCTGCGCCAGATCTGCCAGTAAGCGACCCACGACTTCGGCTGTACCGCCACTGATCCCGACATCAATTTCATCAAACACCAGCGTTTCTGCTTCGGTTTTTTCAGCGTTCATCACCTGCATGACCAGCGCGATACGCGATAATTCACCCCCCGAAGCAACGCGCGCCAAAGGCTGTGGTGGCATCCCCTTATTCGCAGTAAATAAAAGCTGAATAAAGCTTAGACCTTCAGCATTCGGTTGTTCCAGTGCTTCAAACTTAAACTCAAAATGGGCTTCGGGCAGCGCTAGAGGTTTGACTTGTTCAGTCAGTTGTTTGGCCAGTGGAATCGCAGCATCGCGGCGAATTTGATCCAGATGTTGGGCTTTTTCTAAAAAGCCCTGATGTGCAATTTCGACTTGTTCGGCCAGCGTTTCTGGATCTTCAAGCTGATGCAGCTTTTCTAGCTCAAGTTGCCAGTGTTCATATTCCTGTTTGAGTTCTTCAGGTTGAAGACGATATTTACGAGCCAGACGATGAAACACTTCCAAAGTTGTATTTAATTCTTCCATTCGTTCAGGATCAAAACTTTGACGATCCATAAATTGACGTAGATTGGCGGTTGCATCGTCCAACTCACTTTGCGCATTGACGATCGAATTATAAATCTCAGAAAGCTGCTCGCTACGACCCGAATGCGTTTCAATGCGTCTTAAAATAGACGCCAGTTCCTGATTAATACTTGGTTCAGCTTCATCTAGCGCATTTAAACTATACGCACAGTCCTGCATGATATGTTCATGATGACTGAGTCGATCGAACTCCTGTTCAATTTCTTGATAATCCGTTTGAACAATCTCTTCGATTTCTTCTAGTTGTAGTTGCAGTGTTTGAATGCGCTGCTGACGAGTTGCCTGAGCATCTAGTGCTGATTGATGTTGGCGAATTGTGGCTTGCCAATTTTGATAAGCCTCTTTGACCTCTTGTGCAGGCTGATAAAAATTACGATAACGATCTAGCCAATGCTTAGGGTAGGGTGGTTCAAGCAACTGTTGCTGACTATGTTGGCTATACAACTGTACCAGCAAACGGCCAATTTCCTTAAGTTCGGATAGGCTGCTTGGACGACCATTAATCCATGCTTTGCTACGGCCTGTGGCAAAAATGACACGGCGTAAGTGAATTTCACCCGTATCCTCATCCATCTCATGTTCTTTGAGCCATTGTGATTCTGGACTTTGTGGTTGATAGCTAAAGCTTGCCGTAATATCGGCTTTTTCCGCGCCATAACGCACATAGTTGGTATCTGTACGTTCACCTAAGCAGGCAGACAGTGCGTCGAGTAGCAAGGATTTACCTGCACCAGTTTCACCTGTTAAGACATTAAATCCCTGTTCAATATCGAGTACAAGATGATCAGCAAGTGCAAAGTTAATCAGAGTTAAATGAGTCAGCATACACGCGTCCAGAGCGTCAGTCTTTTTTGTTTAAGATAGAGAAGTTTTATCGTTGCCACAAGCTATGAACTGAATAAAAGCCATCAGTAAATCTTATGCTTGATGCAGTGTAGCAAGATTTAGACTGAATAGAAATGCCGTGTAAATTCAGTTCATATATGACAAAATTGTCATGAGAATGTCTTGTTTTCAAAGTAAAATAATCAAAACAAATTTAGATGTCAGCTTTATTAGATCTCTTGCATAAATTCTTTATTTTTCTCTATATATGATGCAAAAATAGAAAGGGTTTAAACAAGTATGAAAGAAGTCTATTGAATGATGAACAGAACACAATAAGCAACTGACTTCATGTATGGATATAGAATAAATAAAAAAATGAGACAGGTATAAAATTTGCTTGGATAGCAGACTCTAGATAAAAGAGATTGATTAGTTATTTGCCCAGAATTAAACTACGTCAGTCATCACCCCTAATACAAATGCGGCGAAATTGGAGAGTTACGCATGAGTTCAGCTCAGTTTGATCATGTAACGGTAGTAAAAAAATCAAATGTTTATTTTGGCGGTTTGTGCATTAGCCATACGGTTCAATTTGAAGATGGAACAAAAAAGACACTTGGCGTAATTTTGCCAAGTGAACAGGCCTTGACCTTTGAAACGCATGTGCCTGAACGTATGGAAATTATTTCGGGTGAATGCCGTGTTAAAATTGCCGACAGTACAGAAAGCGAATTATTTCGTGCAGGGCAGTCATTTTATGTCCCAGGCAATAGCTTATTTAAAATTGAGACAGATGATGTGCTCGATTACGTTTGCCATTTAGAAGGTTAACCTGTTTGCCTGAAAATCGGTTAAACTAGCCGCATAGATGAGTAAATCAAGAAATCCTGTGAAGTTGGCTTTACGGGATTTTTATTTTGAGTTAAATAAAGTTGAGATAGAGGTCAGGCATGGCAAAACCAGAATATTATTATGGCGTACATTCGGTTGAATCATTGCTTGAGCTTGAGCCTGAGCGTGTTTTGACGTTATTTACCTTAAAAGGGCGGGATGACCAACGCTTACAGAAGATTCTGGAGCTGGCTGAGCCTTTTGGGATTAGTGTGCAAAAAGCCAGTCGTGACAGTTTAGAAAAATTGGCAGGCATGCCGTTTCATCAAGGCGTGGTGGCAGCCGTCCGTCCACATCCCACCTTAAATGAAAAAGATCTGGATCAGCTCTTACAAGCTACGCCTGATGCATTACTTTTAGCATTAGATCAAGTCACAGATCCACATAATTTAGGTGCCTGTATTCGTACTGCCGCAGCAATGGGTGTACAAGCTGTTGTGGTTCCGCGTGACCGCTCCGCTGGTTTAACGCCAACCGCACGTAAAGTTGCGGCAGGTGGTGCAGAAAAGGTCAAATTTATCCAGGTGACCAATCTGGCACGAACATTAGCGCATGTCAAAGAACAGTTCTTTCTGCGCGTCATTGGGACTATGCTGGATGAAAAAGCGCTGCCGATCCAGAAGTGTGATTTAACAGGGGGAGTGGTGATTGTGATGGGTGCAGAAGATACAGGACTGCGTCCAATTACTCAGTCACAATGTGATCAAACCGTTTATATTCCAATGAGCGGCAACCTGCAAAGTTTAAATGTGAGTGTCGCAACAGGTATGGCGCTCTATGAAGCAAGTCGCCAACGTCATCCTGCATAAAATCATTTTAAGCTGATCTGATGTTTTAAAGAAAAACGCTATGTCTCCGCGAGCCCAAGGCTATGTTTTTATTGCCATTACAATGTGCATCTGGGGCGGTTTTACTATTTTTTCCCGTTTAAATGCACATTGGCATATCAGTGCATGGGATATTACCGCACTGCGCTTTGCCATTGCATTTGTAATTTTAATGCCGATTTTAATTTATAAAAAAGATTTGGCTTTTTTATGCACAAAGCAGTCGGTGATTTTGGCTTTAATTGGTGGAGTGGGTTATTGCCTTACGGCGTATAGCGCCTTTCTTTACGCCCCTGCGGCGCATGCAGCAATCTTTTTAAATGGCTGTATTCCTTTGTGTACTGCGCTTGCAGCTTATTTACTATTCAAACAACCTTTTGATCGGCACACATGGTGGAGTGTCGGGATTATGTTAGCTGCAATTGCACTGATGAGCTATTTGATGTCACGGGATCAACAGTCTCATTTTGGTCTAGGCGATATTTTATTTGTGATGAGTGCAATCTGGTGGGGTATTTTTACTGTTTTATTGAAACAGTGGAAGCTTTCTGCATGGCATTCGATGGCGAGCGTCGCGATTTGGTCAGCCATTATTTATTTACCGATTTACCTACTATTTCTTCCTAAACATTATCATGAGGTTGAGCCATTACATTTAGCGATTCAAGGTTTATTCCATGGGGTTTTTGTGGTGATTGTTGCCACCATTACCTATGTCGCGGCAATTGAGCGTTTAGGTGCATTTAAAACAGGCAGCATCGTTACACTCGCACCTTTTATTGCCGCAGTGATTGCTGTGCCATTATTGGGTGAACCTTTAAGTCTTGCGATTGTATGTGGTCTTGTTGGGATGGGAATCGGTGCTTTACAACCGTGGCGTTGGCGTTTTAAAGATACATTGAAGGTACAACTGCAACGCCAAAAGGATCAGGAACGTTCTAAATAATTCTGATGTAGTTTTTCAAGCTGTTGATATAAATGATCCAGATGTCCATCATTGATCACGATATCATCTGCGATCTTGCGCTTTTGCTCACGTGGCATTTGTGCTGCAATAATTTTTTTAATCTGTTCTGAATCTTGAACATCACGTTGACTGGCTCGTTCGATCTGAATAGCTTCACTGGCATCGATCAGCAAAGTACGATCAGTGAGTTGATGTTGATCTGTTTCAAACAATAATGGTGAAACCAAGATCACATAAGGGCTGGTCGCATTCTGTAATTGCTGAACAATAGATTGGCGAATAGCAGGGTGAGTAATCTGTTCTAATTGATGGCGTGCAGAAGGATTCTGAAAAATATGCTCTCTTAACGCTCGGCGATTTAGACTACCATTAGGACTGAGTACCCAATCACCAAAGCTGTCATGAATTTTCTTTAGTACGGGTTGCCCAATTTCAACCACTTCTCTGGCGACCACATCGGCATCCACCACAGTAATCCCTTGAGTTTCAAACCATTGACTGGCAGCGGACTTGCCACTACCAATGCCACCTGTTAAACCAAGTATGAAACTCATCATTAGCCTCCCAGATAAACTTTCATAATTTGCTCACCCCATAAAAAGGCGATCCATCCAGCAATGGCGATATAAGGGCCAAAGGCAATTGGCTGATTTTCTTTACGAATTTTGAGTAAAATAATCCCTATAATCGCACCGACCAGTGAAGAAAGTAGCACAATCAGTGGAAGCATCAAAGGTCCCATCCATGCGCCGAGAGCAGCAAGTAACTTAAAATCGCCATAGCCCATCCCTTCTTTACCTGTGATGATTTTAAATAAATAATAGACAATCCACAGGCATAAAAAACCAATCAGATAGCCCCAAATCGAGGCGGTTGGTGAGACATAAAGACTATAGCTATTAACCCCTAGACCTAATGCTGCTAGCGGCAGAGTAAAACGATCGGGCAACAGTTGAGTATCAAAATCAATAAACGTGAGGGCAATAAGCGCCCAAGTTAAAACCAGACCAAACAGCATTTGAAAGCTCGGGCCAAAGACAGCCACGATCATCAGTGAACATAGCATCGTGAGCAGTTCAACCAAAGGATAACGGATGCTAATCGGATTTTGACAATGGCTACATCTACCTTTTAAAAATAGCCAACTGAGCAATGGAATATTTTGATACCAACGAATACGGCTATGGCATTTGGGGCAGGTTGAAGGTGGTGAACTTAATGTCAGTTTATCTTGATCAATGATCGCTTGATCAGGATGTAATAACATTTGACACTCAGTGTGCCAGTCCTGTTCCATCATTTTTGGCGTGCGGTAAATCACAACATTTAAAAAACTACCAATGCACAAGCTAAAAATCCCAACTGCAAGATAAAGCGCAGTTGGGGTTTGGATAAAATAATTAAGAATTTCGGACATTAAACCACTGAACCCATCTGGAAAATTGGAAGATACATGGCGATGACCAGACCGCCGACTAGTACGCCGAGAATTGCCATGATCAAAGGTTCCATCATGGAGGTTAGTCCGTCTACAGCATTGTCGACTTCATTTTCATAATGCGTGGCAACTTTGTCGAGCATGGCATCCAATGCACCAGACTCTTCACCAATAGCCACCATTTGAACAGCCATTGAAGGAAATAAGTTGGATGTTTTCATGGCAAATTGTAGTTGTTGTCCAGTGGCAACATCTTCACGAATCTTCATAACAGCATCTTCATAAATCACATTATTGGTGGCACCAGCGGTTGATTTTAGAGCATCAATTAAAGGTACACCGGCGGCAAAAGTCGTTGCTAGGGTGCGGCTATAACGTGCAATAATTGATTTATAGATTAAATCACCAAAAATTGGCAGTTTTAATGCCATTCTATCTAAGGCGTTACGAAATTTTTTACTTCGTTTCTTTGTTTCTAAAAATACAGCAATGACGACACCAATTCCTATAATCATAATGAACCAGTAGGATTGCATCCATTTTGACATATTCACCACCATCTGGGTAAAAGCAGGAAGTTCTGCGCCAAATGAGCTAAATAAATCCTGAAAGACGGGGACGACTTTTACCATCAAAATAATCGTGACAATCACTGCAACAACAATGACAGTAATCGGGTATTTCATGGCTTTTTTGATTTTTTGTTTTAAAAGCTCACTTTTTTCCTTGTAGATCGCGACACGATCTAGCATGGTTTCAAGCGCACCAGATATTTCACCAGATTCCACTAAGGAACAAAATAATGAATCAAAATATTGGGGATATTTGCGTAAAGCATCTGCAAAAGTACTTCCTCCTTCAACTTCACGTTTTAGGTTAATTACTACTTCTCGCATCGCTGGGTTTTCTAAGCCTTCAGCAACAATTTCAAAACTTAGAATTAAAGGAACACCTGCTTTCATCATGGTCGCAAGTTGTCGCGTGAAAATCGTAATATCTAATGTAGTGACTTTTTTCTTAAATAGCCCTTCTAAAATATTCTTACGTTTTTGGCGAATTGTCTTAATGGTGATACCTTGCTTACGCAAAGTTACTTTTGCGAGGGCTATATTTCTTGCGGATAATTCTCCTACAATTTTTCCTCCCTTTCGATCAACCCCTTCATAAGCAAAAGTTGGCATCATTTGTGTTTTTTGAATTGCCATAGTTTTATCCTTAATTTTTAAAGTCTCATATTATTCACTGGTGACACGATTGACTTCCTGTAAAGAAGTAATCCCTTGCATCACCTTTTTAAGACCTGAGCGACGAAGATTATTAAACCCCAGTTTTTCCGATGCATCTGCAATTTGTATTGCATTTCCATCTTCCATAATAATTCTCGAAATTTCAGGTGTGACTTTCATGACTTCGTAAATCCCGACACGACCTTTGTAGCCTTCACGGCATTCTGAACATCCCACAGGTTGGTAAATACGGAGTTTAGGGTGAGATAGATCCTCCTCTGTAAACCCCATCTCGATCAAACTATTTCTGGGGATCTGAATTGGCTCTTTACATTTACTACAAAGACGTCGGGCCAATCGTTGAGCAATTACTAAGTTCACGGACGTTGCAAGATTAAATGAAGGCACGCCCATATTGCGTAAACGTGTTAATGTTTCTGGCGCACTGTTAGTATGCAGCGTAGACATGACCATGTGACCTGTTTGCGCAGCCTTGATGGCGATTTCTGCTGTTTCCAGATCACGAATCTCACCCACCATGATAATGTCAGGATCCTGACGTAAAAAAGACTTTAGCGCAGCGGCAAAGGTTAAGCCCACCTTGGGGTTAACATTCACCTGATTAACACCTTCAAGGTTAATTTCCACAGGATCTTCTGCTGTGGAAATATTTGAACTCTCAGTATTAAGAATATTGAGGCCTGTGTATAACGAAACTGTTTTACCAGAACCCGTTGGTCCTGTAATTAGCAACATACCTTGTGGCTTGTTTAGTGCTTCTAAAAATAATGCTTTTTGATCTTCCTCGTAGCCAAGCGCATCAATACCCAATGTTGCGCTAGAAGCATCCAGAATACGTAGCACTAATTTTTCACCATATAATGTAGGCAGTGAGCTGACACGAAAATCGATAGATTTAAATTGTGAGACTGGTAATTTTATACGACCATCTTGTGGAGAGCGCCGTTCTGAGATATCCATCTTCGCCATAATTTTTAGGCGAACAGTTAGTCTCGGTGCGAGTACTAATGGTGGGAATGAAATTGCATGTAAAACACCATCGATACGATATCTAACGCGATAGATTTTGGCATAAGGTTCAAAATGAAGGTCGGATGCCCGCATTTTAATTGCATCATAAAGCATTTTATTTAAATATTTAACAACAATAGTGTCGTCTTTCTCATGGTCTGCATTTATATCAAAGCTAAACTCACTTAAGATGTCTTCAGTATTTTCATTATCTTCATTATGTAAACTATTCAGAAATTCAAGCTGGGCGTTTGTACCATAAACCTCTTCAAGTGCGCGTTCCAATTTGTCATGTTCAACGATCACAAGTTCTAGTTTTTTCTTACTATTAAAGCGAATTGTATCTAAATCTTGAGTAAGAGAGGGGTCTACAACAGCAATATATAAGGTGTGGTCTTTTACGCTTAGAGGTAAAATTTTATGCTTTGTGATTAATTTTTCATCGATAATGCCATGAGGAATCAAAGAGAGATTAAATGTATTAAGATCAAATAGGGGTTCTTCATATTCAATAGAAATAGCTTCAGCAATAATTGATGGCTTTATATCAAAGGCCTCTACAAGATACTGAACAATAAATTTGTTATTTTTATTTATTTCATAAAACATCCGATGGATCTGTTCTTTTGTCAGAAATCCAGTCGCAACTAAGCGATCCAGGTAAGTTGGATATTTTGACTTTAGCTCATCATCTGCCATCAGCTGGACCCCAAAAATTACAAATGTATAAGAATTTTTTAAAAAAGTTTATTGTGAAATTATACGTATACTATCTTGATTAAACAATCTTCAACACTTAAATCGGATTAGGCTTCATCATTCTTTTATAGGCATCTTTTGTTTAACAATTATCAGAATGGACTATTTTTTTTAAGTAGTTGGGATTAGTGAAGAAATATTTGAATATTTTTTTAAATATAATTTTTTCCAATTGTATTTTAATTACCTTAAACGCTTTATACAAGCAATCTAAAATTCACTAAAAGAAAACATTCTAAGTTTGTCTAAAATACGTGTAGAATATGCAGCATTTTCGATAAAAGGGTAGCAGTATGTCGGGTTCGACAATTATTCCTTGGGTGGTTGGCAATTGGAAAATGAACCCAATACAATCTGATGCCACACAACTCATTCAACAACTTATCAATTTATTGGCACAATCTCCAATAGAGGCAAATGCCTGCCACATTGGAGTTGCACCTACATCGATCGCATTGGATCGTACCTTTCAAGCTTTAAATGCAGCGCCACGCGCCATTTATACTGTCGCACAGGATATTTCCCGTTTTGCAGGAATGGGAGCTTATACGGGTGAAGTCAGTGCTGAACTTTTAGTTGATAGCCAAATTCAATACGTCTTGATTGGTCACTCTGAACGTCGTGACCTGTTGGGTGATTCAGTTGAAATTTTAAAAGCCAAACTCCACAATGCACTTCAGGCAGGTATGACTGTCATTTACTGTGTGGGTGAAAGCCTTGAACAGCGTGAACAAGGCTTGGCAGAACAAGTGGTTTTACAGCAAATTTGTGATATCGCCAGTGTTGTAAATGCTGAACAATGGTTAAAACAAATCGTGATTGCTTACGAGCCAATTTGGGCAATCGGTACGGGTAAAACTGCTTCACCGCAAGATGCACAAGCGATGCATGCCAAAATTCGTGAAGGTTTATCTCAGATTACCGCACATGGTGCACAGATTGCCTTGTTATATGGTGGTAGTGTTAAACCTGAGAATGCGGTAGAGTTGGCAGCTTGCCCAGATATTAATGGTGCATTGGTTGGCGGTGCATCGCTTAATGCCCAATCGTTTTATCAAATTGCTCAGGCATTTGCCCAATCAAAACAATAGGAGTTCAGCATGCATACGTTTGTGCTGGTGGTACACATTATTCTCGCCATTCTGATTATTGCACTGGTGTTGGTTCAGCATGGTAAAGGTGCAGATGCAGGTGCCTCATTTGGCGGTGGTGGTGCGGCAACAGTATTTGGTGCTTCAGGCTCGGGTAACTTTCTGACGCGTTTAACGGCTATCTGTACGGCTTTGTTTTTTATTACCAGTTTGACTCTTGCGGTTTTTGCCAAGAAACAAACCACAGAAGCCTATAGCTTACAATCTGTACAAACTGCACCAGTTCAGCAACCAACTTCGCCTGAAACTTCACCAACTGCACCTAAAACGAGTCAATAATTCAAATTAACGCTTTCTTTTTACGATTGAAGCGAATAGAATGCCTCCCACAAGCTGCGGTGGTGGTGGAATTGGTAGACACGCTACCTTGAGGTGGTAGTGCCTTCGGGCGTGGGGGTTCAAGTCCCCCCTTCCGCACCAACTTGATCCAGAAAGAAAGTTGGTGTCGCAGTGATGTTGATGCGGGATGGAGCAGTCTGGTAGCTCGTCGGGCTCATAACCCGAAGGTCGTTGGTTCAAATCCAGCTCCCGCTACCACTTTTTTAAAGTGTATTGAAACTTGTTAAATTTAGCTTCATTACATCTTTAAATGACTAAGGGCAACAACTTAGTCAGCAATTATTGAAATTGACTTTTTCTAATAATTGTATATAATGTTTGCACGTTGATGCGGGATGGAGCAGTCTGGTAGCTCGTCGGGCTCATAACCCGAAGGTCGTTGGTTCAAATCCAGCTCCCGCTACCAAGTTTCTAAGAGGGCTCACAAATAGGTGGGCCTTTTTGCACAGTGAGCTATAGTTTTCTGTGTAAAATATAGGGGCGATTTAACGCCCTTTTTTATTGGCTATCGTGTAGCGGTGACACAAGACATAAGATGTCGTAAAGGTGAAATAGTCATGCTTCACTATAGATTAGTCTGAATTGGCTATGTGCCAATTGAACCGCGCGAGAATGACGAGAGTAAATGAAGCTATCAAATAAAACTCAAGCACTGCATGATTTAATTGCACCCGCAGTGCAAGCCTGCAATGTTGATCTATGGGGAATTGAATTTATTCCTCAAGGGAAGCGTTCCTTACTGCGTATCTATATCGATAAAGCGATCGATGATAATGCTGAACCAGTCATCAATGAAGAGGGTGAACTGGAACAGGGCCGTGGAATTGGTGTACAAGACTGTGTGCTGGTCACCCAACAAGTCGGCGCAATGTTAGATGTTCATGATCCAATTTCTGGTGAATATGCACTTGAAGTATCATCTCCAGGTTGGGATCGTCCGTTTTTTCAGCTTGAACAAATGCCTGCATATCTTGGGCAGCAAGTTGCATTACGACTGATTACTGCGGTTGAAAATCGTCGTAAGTTCCAGGCAAAATTGCTCAGCGTTGATCTTGAAAATGAAGTCATTCAAGTGGAAGTTGAAGGCAACCATGTGCTTGAAATTGATAGTCATAATATTGATAAAGCAAATTTGATCTATCAGGACTAAATTCATTTAAATTTATAAGAATCTGTAGGTGACTTATGAGCCGTGAAATTCTTACCGTTGTTGAAACGGTTAGTAATGAAAAAGGTGTTAGTCGTGAAGCGATCTTCGAAGCATTAGAACAGGCACTGGTTGCTGCAACGAAGAAGAAATTTTACGAAGGCACACACTCTGAAGAAGCACAGTTACGTGTTGAAATTGACCGTAAGACTGGCGATTATCGTACTTTCCGTCAATGGGAAGTCGTTGCTGATGAAGATCATGAAATGCCAGCCTGTCAGGATGCGATTTCTGATGTAGATCCTGCACAATGGTCCATTGGCGATATTCGTGAACTTGAGGTTGAATCGATCGAGTTTGGTCGTATCGCAGCGCAGATTGCCAAGCAAGTCATTGTCCAGAAAATTCGTGAAGCTGAACGTGCTTTGGTGGCAGATGCCTATGAAGCCAAAGTCGGTGAATTGATCTATGGCGAAGTGAAAAAGCAAACCAAAGACGGTTTTATCATTGATTTGGGTGATAATGCAGAAGCGTATTTGGCACGTGAAGAAATGATTCCTAAAGAATTACTTCGTCCTAAACAGCGTATGAATGCGATTTTATATAATGTCAACCGTGAAGGTCGTGGTGCGCAATTATTGTTATCACGCGCTAAGCCTGAAATGCTGATTGCTTTGATGAAAAAGGAAATTCCAGAAATTTCTGAAGAAATCATCGAAATTAAGGCAGCAGCGCGTCAGCCAGGTGTGCGTGCTAAAATTGCTGTAAAAACCAATGATCACCGTATTGATCCAGTCGGTGCTTGTATTGGTATGCGTGGTACGCGTATTCAGGCAGTGCAGTCGGAACTCAATGGTGAGCGCATCGATGTTGTGGTGTGGTCGGATGATCCGGCGCAATATATTGCCAGTGCTTTAGAGCCTGCTGATGTATCAGGAATTGTACTGGATGAAGATGCGCGTAGTGCTGATATCATTTTTGCAACCAATGATCAATTGGCGCGTGCGATTGGTTCTCAAGGACAAAACGTACGTTTGGCATCTGAATTGACGGGTTATAAACTCGACATGATGCTTGAAGATGAATACCGTGCACGTCAGCAAAATGAAGCACAGCAATATCTGGATATGTTTGTAGAACGTCTGGATATTGAAGAAGATTTGGCAATGGCATTGGTTGAAATGGGCTTCACTTCACTTGAAGAAATTGCCTATGTACCAGCTGAAACTTTTGACGAAATTGAACTTGATGCAGATTTGGTTGAGTTATTACAAAGTCGTGCAAAAGAAGCTGCATTAACAGATGCATTAAAACAGCAAGAAAATATTCAGGAACCAAGTGCAGAACTTCTGGAAATGGAAGGAATGACCCAGGAGCTTGCTTATGCCCTTGCAGCGCGTGGTGTGATTACAGTCGATGATTTGGCCGATCAGGCAACCGACGATATCTCTGATATTGAAGGGCTTGGTGATGAAAAAGCGGGTCAGCTCATTATGAAAGCACGCGAATCATGGTTTAACTAAGGAGTAGCGTATGACAGACAAAACGATTCAAGACTTGGCTCAAACAGTTGGTCGTCCTGTCGACAAGCTTCTAGAACAGGTTCGTGAAGCAGGTCTACCACAGCGTAACGCAAATGACACTATTACCACTGAGCAACAAGATACGCTTGTGAACCATTTGAAAAAGGTACACGGTCAGGATGCCAGTGGCGCAGGAAAAATCACGTTGAAACGTAAAACAACCAGTACAGCGAAAGTCGCGAGTACTTCAGGTAAGGCAAAAACGATTAACGTAGAAGTTCGTAAGAAACATACGTTTACCAAGCCTAACCCTGAACAGATTGCAGCAGAAGCGAAAGCGCGTGTTGATGCGGAAGCGAAAGTGCGTACTGATGAAAAAGTAAGCCAGCAAACTGCGCAGCAGCCTCAAGTAAAAGCTGAAAACAAAGCGCAAGCCACATTGGATGCAATGCGCGCTGCTCAGAAGAAAGAAACAGTTAAAGCGGAAACTTCGACCACAGAAGTTGTGGTGAAGCGTCGTTCAACCAATAAGCCGATTAAGCCGATTGTTGTGAAACCAACAGAAACGCCTGAACAGAAAAAAGCGCGTGAAGCTGAATCTGCGAAGTTGAAAGCAACGGAAGAAGCCGTTCGTCGTAAAGCAGCTGAAGAAGCGCAACAGCGTACACTTGAGCAAATGCGTCAAATGGCATCGAAATATTCAAATGATGATGCAACGACGACCATTCGTGTGATTGATGATTCACCTTTGGCTGCTGGACTTGTCGGTCAAGCATACGAAGATTCTTTCAATAAAGAAGACCGTGAAATCAAACGTGGTGGTGCTACTGCAAATCCACGTGCGGGTAAAAAAGGCGGTCGTGGTGGTGATGCACAAGCTGAACAAAGTTTTAGCAAAAGCCATCATAAACGTGGCTTAAAAACCAGTCAGGCGAATAAACACGGTTTTGAAAAACCTGTTAAAAAGCAAATTTATGATGTTGAGATTGGTGAAAAAATCGTTGTTGCTGATTTAGCACAAAAGATGGCGATTAAAGTCCGCGAAGTGATCAAGACGCTCATGAAAATGGGTGAGCTTGTGACTCAAAACCAAGCGATTGATCAAGATACTGCGGTACTCGTGGTCGAGGAAATGGGACATAACCCTGTTTTGGTTTCTGATACACAAGCCGAAGATAACTTACTTGTCGCTGCTGAAGAAGCACGTGGTGAGCAAACCACTCGTCCTCCAGTCGTCACAATCATGGGTCACGTTGACCATGGTAAGACGTCATTACTGGATCGTATCCGTCGCTCTAAAGTAGCAGCAGGCGAAGCGGGTGGTATTACTCAGCATATTGGTGCATATCACGTTGAGACCGATAAAGGAATTATTACTTTCCTTGATACACCAGGACACGCAGCATTTACTGCGATGCGTTCACGTGGTGCTAAAGCGACAGATATCGTGGTATTGGTGGTTGCGGCGGATGATGGTGTGATGCCACAAACAGCAGAAGCCATTGACCATGCACGCGCTGCGGGAACACCGATTATTGTTGCCATTAACAAGATGGATAAAGAATCAGCAGATCCAGATCGCGTGTTAAATGAATTAACCACCAAGCAGATCGTACCTGAACAATGGGGCGGTGATGTTCCAGTCGCGATGGTTTCGGCACACTCGGGTCAAGGCATTGATGAATTACTTGACTTAATCTTGATTCAAGCTGAATTGATGGAATTGAAAGCATCAAGCGAAGGTGCTGCTCAGGGTGTCGTGATCGAAGCACGTGTTGACAAAGGTCGCGGTGCAGTGACTTCGATTCTGGTACAAAACGGTACATTGAATATTGGTGATCTTGTTCTTGCAGGTTCATCTTATGGTCGTGTACGTGCCATGTCGGATGAAAATGGTCAACCAATTAAATCGGCAGGGCCATCCATTCCAGTCGAAATTTTAGGTTTACCTGATGCGCCAATGGCAGGTGACGAAGTTCTTGTTGTCAATGACGAGAAAAAAGCACGTGAAGTGGCAGATGCTCGTGCAGACCGTGAGCGTCAAAAACGGATTGATCGTCAAAGTGCGATGCGTCTTGAAAATATCATGGCCTCTATGGGCAAAAAAGATGTACCAGCAGTCAATGTCATCTTAAAAGCAGATGTTCGCGGTACGTTAGAAGCCTTGACCGTTGCTTTGGATGAGCTTTCAACTGAAGAAGTGAAAGTACGTGTGATTAGTTCAGGTGTCGGTGCAATCACTGAATCTGATGTCACACTGGCTGAATCATCAGAAGCAGTATTACTCGGATTTAACGTCCGTGCTGATACGACTGCGCGTCAAAAGAGCGATCAGGATGGTATCGACATTCGTTACTACAGCATCATTTATGAATTGATTGATGATGTGAAGAATGCGATGAGCGGTAAGCTTGCTCCTGAACATCGTGAAACGATTCTGGGTGTGGCTCAGGTTCGTGAAGTGTTCCGTTCTAGTAAGTTCGGTGCCGCTGCGGGTTGTATGGTGATGGAAGGTGTCATTCACCGTAACAAACCAATCCGTGTCCTTCGTGATGACGTGGTGGTCTTCCAGGGTGAGCTTGAATCGTTACGTCGCTATAAAGATGTAGTAGATGAAGTTCGCGCAGGCATGGAATGTGGTCTTGCGGTTAAAGGTTATAATGACATCAAACCACTCGATAAGATCGAAGTGTATGATGTTCAAATGGTGAAACGGAGTCTTTAATGGCGGGTGGACAACGCTTGAAACGCATGGCGGATTCGGTACAACGTGAGTTGTCAGAGTTAATCCGTCAAGAGTTGAAAGATCCGCGTCTGGGTGGTCTGGTGACCATCTCAGGCGTTAAGGTGAGTCCAGATTTGGGATACGCAGATGTTTATGTCACTGTGATGGGACGTGAACTGGCAGATGACCAAAATGAAATCGCTCATCAGGAAACGCTAGATATTTTAAATAAAGCGTCTGGATTTTTGCGTCAGGAGTTAAGTCGTCGTATTAAAACGCGTATTACACCGCGTTTGCGTTTTCATTATGACAAGACCAATGCCTATGGCAACTATATGTTTGGTCTGATTGAAAAAGCAGTACAGGATTTGCCTGAGCATAAAAAAGAAGATGATTCAGAGCAGTAAATCTGAATACATAAAAATGCCACCTTCGGGTGGCATTTTTATGATCTTAAATTTCACTCTTTCGGTGGCTCTGAATTAGAGTCCAGCGTGCTATTTCTTCTACGATTTAAAAAAGAATAACGATCCCACGGTAAAGGACGATTGAGGGCTTCGGGGACTTCACCACTCATGGAACGTAAACGTAAATGCAATGCAGCTTGTGCCATCAAATTTGCTGAAACTGGTGCAGTGATAAACGCCAGCAAGGTAATTAACAATTCTGAAAAACCAAACCGCCCATGAAATGCTGAATAAATAATGGAGGCCAACAAGAAGCTACCCAAACCGAGTGTACTGGATTTCGTCGGCGCATGTAGGCGCATAAATAAGTCTGGAAGTCGAATCATACCGATGCCACCGACTAACATGAAGAATGCACCGACCAACAGAAAGAATGAAACTAGAATTTCCATAATCAATTGCATGAGCATCTCCTTAATCGATCACATGACCCGTAGTGAAATAACGTGCCAACGCTGCGGTGGATACAAAACCGAGCATGGCGATCAAAAGCGCCCCTTCAAATAAATTGGTACTGGTCCAGTAAATCCCCAAAACGACGACCAAACAGGTCGCATTGAGAAATAGAGTATCTAAGGCCAGCAATCGATCTACAATTGATGGGCCGATTACAAGTCGAATCAGACAGAGAAACATTGAAATGGTAATGGCGACCATACAAATGCCCAAAGCGTAAGGTAAGATGATCATGCTTCTCCTCCTTTATCAGCTTTTACATCAAAAATAGCCATCAATGGCGCTTCATAACGAGACTTGATGTCCTGAATATCCATTTCTTCATTATCAGTACTGAGTGAATGAACCAAAATATCGCCACGTTCCTGATCGATGCCCGCAGACACTGTACCGGGTGTGGTGGTAATAATCATCGCCAAGATACTATTGACCTGTTCATGTTGGGTTTCCAAAGGTACACGATACCATTTAGGGTGTAACCGATCTGTAGGCCCGAGTACCAATTTGGCGACACGAATATTGGAAACAACAATATCCCAAAGCACCACAAAAAACAGATGAATCGCTTGTCTCCAGTGAATGTGCGGGGTACGGGTAATAAAGGGCTGTACCAAACGTGGAATCAGAATTGCCAGAATAACGGCAATCAGAATGTTGTCAGCTGAAACGCTATGTGCCAGCATGATCCAGCTCAAACCCACAATGACAGAAACCAACGGATGAGGAAACCAGCGTTCCAGTAAAGCACTCTTTTTTTTCATTTTTTAAGGCTCCATCGGTTTGAGTTGGCTTTCATTTGGTACGATATCTTGATCCTTTTGTTCTTGCTCAATTTGACGTTTCTTATATTCTGAAATGTGCTCGCCTTCTAGCGTATCATCAGATATGACATCAGGGATATAATGCGCATATGGATCAATCGTTTCACCGCCGTATTTAGTTTCAGGCACATAGCTTGGATCATAAGGTTGCACACTAATCACCTGCCCAAAACGATCTTTGCTCAAAATAGAATTTGTATAAAGGGCATGATCCTGAATTTGTGCGGCTGTACTTAAGCTATAAGAATAGATCGAAGGTGCACAAATAACATAAATTATTAAGCCTGTTAGGAGTGCATAAATAGTCAAATCGTTACGGGCAGGGGCATGATCAGGTAATTTTTGATAGGCAATAAAAGCAGGTTCTTTTTCATTCTCCTCTGGTGCAGTTGAGCGCCAGAATAAAACAAAACCAACGCGGGTTAAGGCTATAATACTCAGCAAACTGACAATCAGAATAATCGCAATCATCCATGCCTGATAAGATTGATCATGGGTCGCTTGTAAAATAAAAACTTTACCGAGAAAACCACTAAAGGGAGGTAAACCTGCCATCATCATGGCAATAATAAAATAAACCATCGCTACAGTTTTGCCCTGTTTCATTCTTGGCGCAACTTTGAGATGATCCTTGAAACTGCCACGTTGTGAGGTGATCCAGCCACAGAGTAGATAAAACGCAGCGGCTATCAGGGTGCTATGGACTAAATAATATAATGCGGCGGCCCATGCTTGGGTATTGAACATGGAAATTGCAATGATGATTGTCCCGATGGATGACAGCACCATAAAACCGACGAAGCGGCGTAAACGATCTGCCCCAATTGCCCCAATCACGCCATATAACGAAGTGACTAAGCCAATGATCAACAGCCAATGTTTTAAAATATTCTGCGCCAATACATCATCAAAGACGGTGCCATTTACCCTTAAGATCGCGTAAATACCGACTTTGGTCATGATGGTAAAAATAGCAGCAACAGGTGTGGTAGCAACAGCATAGGTTTTGGGTAACCATAAACCCACAGGCAAGATTGCAGCTTTGATGCCGAAGACTACAAATAACAACATCCCACCTGCAATCGCGAGTTTGTGTTGGTCAGGCTCAAGTGTCGGCAATAGGCGTGATACATCAGCCATGTTGAGACTACCCACACTGCCATAAATCATACCCAGACCGATCAAAAAAATCGCTGAAGCCAGTAAATTGATAGTGACGTAATGAATGCCGAGTTGGAAACGCGCTTTACCTTGTGTATGTAGTAGCAACACATAGGAAGCCATCAATAACACTTCAAAGAATACAAATAGGTTAAATAAATCACCAGTTAAAAAGGCACCGCAGATTCCCATGAGTAGAAAATGAAACATGGCATGGAAATAACGACCGCGGGTATCCCATTCCTTGCTCGCAAACCAGAGTACAGGAACGGCCAGTACATAGGTTAAGAGCAGCATAAAAGCAGAAAGTTGATCGAGTACTAATACAATGCCAAACGGCGCAGACCATTCACCCAGTTGATAAACCGTAATTTGACCTGTATGGGCAATAAAAAAATAACTGATTGCGGTGGCAAGACCCAATAAAACAGAAATGAGACTGATGGCTCTGCGCCACGGTTGTCGACGATCAGTTTCTAAAGCACCATAACCGGGATTGCCTAAAATGATGAGAATAAAAGCAGTAAACGCAGGAATCAGAATACTAAAAATAGGTGCGTGCATGTTCCAGAAATTGATAAAGTCAATCATCAAGGTTCATCCTCACGCGGGTCATAGTTTAGGGCTGGGTCTTCTTTGGAATCCACATGATCTGTACCTGATTCATAACGACTACGAATTGCAAGCTGTACGATAAATGCTGTTGTGGCGAAACCAATGACAATCGCTGTTAAGACTAAAGCTTGTGGCAAAGGATCGGTCGTTTTAACCGTTTCGGTCAAAATCGCAGGTGCATTCATCTGAATGCGTCCCATTGCAAATAAAAACAGATTGACTGCATAGCCAATCATGGCAAGCCCCAGTACCACGGGAAAAGTTCTGGCACGTAAAATTAAATAGATTCCCGACGCAACAAGTAGGCCAATCGCGGAAGCAAGTAGGAACTCCAGACTAATCATGACGTATCTCCTTCACGTGGAACAGGGCCAGACATGGATGAATGACGTGAATCACCAAGTACCGAAATTAACAGCATGGTTGCACCTACCACCGTGACATACACCCCGACATCAAACAGTGCTGCTGAGGCAAGATGTGCTTTTCCTATCACTGGAATATCGACATAGATGTGTGCACTGGTTAAGAAAGGACGTGACCAATACCACGCAGCCATGCCTGACAGACCTGCAATGAGCAAACCAATCCCAATCCAGAGCTCATATAAACGTCCTGACTTGGCTTTTAGCATCTGTTCAGCTTGATCTTGACCTTGTGCAATATACTGAATAATCAGTGCCATCGAGGTTACTAGACCTGCGATAAAGCCACCACCCGGATAATTATGTCCGCGCAAGAAAATATACAGACTGACTACTAAGGCAATTGGCAACACCCATGAGGCTGTGGTTCGTAACATTAAGGGTGATGGATTAAAACGATAGGTGAGACCTTGCGTCACACTGGTACCATGAATCCGCATACCATCCATGAGACATAGCGCACCAATAGCCGCAATCCCCAAAACGGTAATTTCCCCAAAAGTATCAAAACCACGAAAATCGACCAGAATCACATTCACTACATTGGAGCCGCCGCCTAAAGGTAGCGATTGCTGCATAAAGAACCATGACAAAGAGTTGTGATCACGAGTCAATATTAACCACGCAATCCAGCCAATACCTAAACCACCGATAATGGCAATCATCGCATCACGCCAACGTCTGGAGCGTCTGGATTCATAGGGGGTGAGTTGTGGCAGTAAAGATAAACTCATCAGCAATAAAACAGTGGTCACAACATCGACGGTAATTTGCGTCAACGCCAAATCAGGTGCAGAGAATCCAATAAAGATCATGGTCACGACTAGGCCAATTGCACCGCTAATCAACACGGCTTTAATTCGCTCATGATGAAACCAGAGCATCATCCAGCAGGCTGAGAATAAAATCAGCCATAACACAATGGCGATCATCGGCGCATGAGTCAGTTCACGTGATCCTGTGCTCAAACCTTGATTAAATAAAGGAATTGAGACTATAGCGATGCTGAACAGTACGATTAAGAATAAATAAAGTTGTAAAGAACCTGTTTCAGTACTGCGTTTAATTTTACGGCTGCCCAACAACAAATATTTTAAAAATTTATCAAATAAAATTCTGCCCTGAAAATTCCCCAAATAAGGGTCAAGATCGATATGGCGAATACGTCCATCTTTCGCGAGAGCGAAATAGAAAACTGTGCCACCGATTAAGGCAATCAGACTCATGATGAGAGGTAAATTGAAACCATGCCAAATCGCCAGATGTACGCCTGCAAACTCAGGCATGGCCAGACTGGCACGGGTTGCACCATTGACTATATTTTCAACCAGTAAGGCAGGAATAATGCCCACTAAAATACAAAGTATGGCGAGTAACGTTGCAGGAAGACGCATTCCCCAAGCGGGTTCGTGCGCATCCTTGTTGGGAACTTTCTTACCGACGGGACCATCGAAAAATACGCCATGCACCATGCGTAATGAATAACTAACTGCAAAAATGCCTGCCAGTGTGGCCACAATCGTCGAGAAAATTAATGCACTACCATTCAGGCTTGAAACTAATTCTGTGAAGAACATTTCTTTGGAAATAAAGCCATTGGTCAACGGAACACCCGCCATCGATGCCGCCGTAATCATGGTCAGAGTGGCAGTAAAAGGCAGTAGTTGCCAAATGCCACTGAGTTTGCGTAAATCTCGGGTTCCTGTTTCATGATCAACAATGCCTGCAATCATAAACAGCGCCGCTTTAAATGTGGCATGGTTAATAATATGGAAAACAGCTGCGGCAACAGCAAGGGGAGAGCCAATCCCCAATAGGCATACGATTAAACCAAGATGGCTAATGGTCGAATACGCCAATAAGCCTTTGAGGTCTTCTTTGAAAATGGCGAAAAAAGCCGCCATACAAAGCGTAAATAAACCGACAAAAGTGACAATATTGTGATAAAGCGCGGCACCAATGAAAATTGGAGCAAGACGAGCGAGTAAAAAAATCCCTGCTTTGACCATGGTGGCGGAATGCAAATAAGCCGATACAGGCGTTGGCGCTGCCATGGCATTGGGAAGCCAAAAATGAAAAGGAAACTGTGCACTTTTGGTAAATGCACCCAGTAAAATTAAAAGTAGTGCAGGAACAAATAAGGCATGAGACTGGATCATCTCTTTCATATTGACCAGTTGATCAATCTGATAGGTTCCAGTAATTTGCCCAATCAAAATAAAACCACCTAGCATGGCTAGACCGCCCATGCCTGTAATGGTCAGTGCCATTCGAGAACCACGTTGTGCGGCCTCGTAATGGCTCCAATAGCCCACCAGTAAAAAAGATGAAATACTGGTTAATTCCCAAAACACCAAGAGCAAGATTAAATTATTGGAGAGTGAAATTCCGAGCATGGCTGTCATGAAAACCATGAGCAGCATATAGAGTTTGGCAAGAGAGTTACGAGGGCTTAAATAATAATAAGCATAAATATAAATGAGGGTGCCAATGCCTGTAATCAGTAGGCTAAACAAGAGTCCAAGTGCATCCAGACGAAAGCTTAAATTCAGTCCAAGCTGTGGTAACCAGTCCCAGCTTTGTAAAATGGCCGCACCAGCAAAAATCTGTTTTGCCTCAGTCAGCAATAACCCAAAACAGGTCAAGCTGACTGCAATTGCCCCTAAAGCCGTTGCTTCCCGCGAAAAACGCTGTAGCAATGCAACAAGGGTGGTGCCTAATATTAACGGTAGCAAGATAATAATCGGTAGCACACTCGTATCCATGTGGTGATTTAGGTCGGAACCTAAGCGTGAATCTTATTTTTCAGGATGTAAAGGAACTCAAAGAGAATTCCAAAAGTTTGACACCTGAAAACCATAAATGTAGGTAAAAAGAAAAAACAAGTTGTATTGCGCGACTTGCAAGAAACAAAAAATACGTGTGAAAAAGTATACAGCGCTAACCCTGCATCTGTTAACTGTTTTTACACTAAAATAACAAAATATCAATCACTTAAAGATGTGATCAGAACACGCGCTCTCAAGTGTATTGATAGTTATTTTCAATCATAACATGAAAAATGATTTGATGTCTAAATTATGAAACCCTTTATTTTTCGGACAATCTTGATTCATTTAAATGCTTGGTATCTGATTGCAAATATTGCAGAATCTCTTGTTTTTGTGCATCAGTTAAATGCGCTAATAATTCAAGCAGCTGATCTACATCGGGTTCATTGGCAAGTGTCGGACTTAGATCATTCAAATCAGGTTCTGAAGAATGATTAAATAAATTTTGGTAAACATGGTCATAGAGATCATGGGTATTTTCGAGCACTAAGGGTGAAATTTGCTTATTGGACAAACGCAGACATTGATAATCAAATGCATGTTCAAGCAATTCTTCACGATTTCCAGTCACGATCAGTTGTAAACGTGGAAAAGCCTGATGTAAACGCGGCAGGATCTCACGACATAAAGTTTGATCGAGTTGGGTATCGATCTGATCAATCAGTACAATTCCTTCACCTTCAAGACAGGGATAAAGACTTAAAGGATTCAGCAAGCATAAGCGACGTACAATATCTCCTACCAATGCAATCCATGTTTTCATGGAGTTGGAAAGTTGTTGATAGCTTAGATTTTGTCCTTGATAGCTGAGCATCAGCTGAAGTTTCGGCTGATATTGTAGATAAATATCGGTAATATCAGGGAAAACAGTATTTAGACTGCTTTTTAATGCCTGCAAATTGGGAGAGTTGAGTTGCGCATGTGTCTGAAAAATTTCCTGTTCCAGATGTTGCAAACTCTGCGCATTAAATTTATCTAAAATATGCTGTAG
This sequence comes from Acinetobacter sp. 479375, assembly GCF_000581715.1. NCBI lineage: Bacteria > Pseudomonadati > Pseudomonadota > Gammaproteobacteria > Moraxellales > Moraxellaceae > Acinetobacter > Acinetobacter sp. 479375. The sequence goes on from NZ_JEZN01000002.1 coordinate 253,254, forward strand.
CAACTGTGCACTTTGAGCATTTTCGATATCACTGATTTCGCGGAACCACTCAAAGAAACGGGCAAAGGTGGTAAATGGAATTGCCGCGACATCATAGGCGGAAGAAGCCTGAAATACCGCAGGAATATTTTTACTGAGTAAATTGATTTCATTAATAAATCGGTCAGATGGATAGTAGGCAATACAAGGTAGACCTTGTAAAGGATCCTGTTTAATGGCTTTTTGATATAGAGCCGTTAATTCTTCCAGTTGTTGTGTTTCTGCCTGACTGATGCCAATTCCCTGACTATTCAGGGTTTTATAAAGTTTCCATGTACAGATTGAGGCATCACTTTCCTGAGATTGACTGCCTTCTGGAAGTTGTCCGATTTCGGTTGGAATTTTAACACTCAGCTCTATTCTGGATTGGATTCTTGAATTTAAAATATCCTGATCTAGCATGACCACCCCCGCCGTACGACTATCTTTTAATCGTGCTGGAAACCAGCTCAAGGCTTGGTAAATGTGTTTAAGGAGCGTGGTTTTACCTGTCGCCTGTTCACCTAAAATGAGGGTGATGGGTTTATGTGGATAAAGAAATTGAACCTGTAAATTACTAAACAAGCCTGTATGTTTAAGACGAATAGATTCAAGTTTCATATGCCCACCAGAGTTGGAACGCGATGTTTTAGACCGCTAAGGATTTGCGTAAACTTTGCGGTGCTTGCAGTTTGAGCTGCTGAACAAGGTCATAAATATGATGAATATTTAAACTTACTTTAGCACGTGTACAGGCTACGTAAAGCAGTCTCAGTTCTTCATCACTTATTTTATGTTCCAATCCATTGATTTTAAAATGATAATCATCTTCCAGATGCACCCGATCCCATTCCAGACCTTTGGCTTTATGCGCAGTGGAAATCACATAATCTGCTTGCTCAATAGGCGTGATTTTTGCCAATGCACGTTTTAAAGGATCCGTACCATGATCATCGACCAGTTTCACCAGTGGTTTAATATCACTACCATCGTTGGTTTCACAATATTCATGCACATCATGCCATGAATTAAACCAAGCTAGTTCTGGCACATCGGTTACGCGTTTGCCTTGTTTTAATAGACTTGCAGCATCGACAAAACGATTGAGTTTATTATGATCGGCTTGCAAACTGACTTTATCGCCATGTACCAGACCTGCCAGTAGTAGTTCCATTGCACGGGCATTAGTACGACAAAGAATGGCATCGCGTTGTTTGGTATGGGGTTTATTGACGACTTTTGAGGTGAGACTTGGATTTCCTAATAAGGGAACTGTTTCATCCAAACCACTTAATAAATAGTTGGCAATATCGGCGATTTGTTCACCAAAACGAAATGAGGTGGTCAAGCGTGATTCGGGCAGTGGTAGTTGCTGCATGGCATTGACTGCACCGCGCCAAGCATAAATTTGCTGATGTGCATCACCGACATAAATCACTTGTGTGCTACGTTGTCTAAGCAGTATCCCGAGCATCAATGGATCGGCATCCTGTGCTTCATCAAACAATACATAATCCGCTGGAATATTCGGTTCAGAGAGTGCCCACAGTTTCAGGTAAATATCATGCCCAATTCCTGCCTGATGATTTTGATCAATCGATTCTAGCCAACGTCGTTCCACTGCGGGATAGAGATGTTTTTGCAGGCTTTCAATATCATCAGGATGTAGCCAACTGGGCGCTTGAATATGACGTGGCGCGGGGTATTGCGAACTGGTCGAGCAAAAATAACTGACGGCATTGGCGACTAAACTGGCCAGACGGCTGGGCATCAATACATATTTTTCATAACGTCCGCCCATCATACGGCGCAGGGTCACAGGTTCCAAGCGATAATCTTTAGCCATAAAGCTAGGACTCAATCGCGGTAGTCGTAATTTATCGGTGACGCCACGTGGAACACTACGAAAGGCTAAAGAGTGAAAAGTACGACAGTCAACGTTACGATGAAATTTCTGCTGTGCTTCACTGGCAATGGCTTTATTAAATGCCAGATACATACCACGCCGCTGAGGCATGGCATCACTAATCAATTGTAATGTGGTGGTCTTACCTGTGCCTGCATACGCGATAACTTTAAAAGATTCGCCCAGACGCGCATTATCGATAGCTGTTGCCTGTTCATACGTCGCTTTGGGTTTCTCAAAATTAGACACAGTCAATAATTATCCTTGCGTACGATTGGCTTTTTCAACCAGACCTGAGAGTCCCTGACGACGTGCCAATTCCTCCAATACCAGTTTGGGATCGAGATCAAAATGACCGAGCATGACGATACTATGGAACCACAAATCGGCAGTTTCATAAATCAGATCATTTAAATGTTCCTGTGTCGGCTGAACGGCATAATCTTTCGCGGCGATAATGGTTTCAACGCTTTCTTCGCCGACTTTTTCCAAAATTTTATTCAAGCCCTTTTTATACAGACTTGCAACATAGGAACTATCAGCATCCGCTTGTTTGCGTTGTTGCATCAATTGTCCCAAATGCGCCAAAACATCAATTTGTTCTTGTGGTGCTGTATGTTCATGCGCATCTTTAGCAGAGGCACCATAAATGGCTGTCGGATCTTTCAGTTGCGCATCGACAATTTCCCAACCTTGCGATGTGAGCTTACGATAAAAACACGATTCTCGACCTGTATGACAAGCGATTCCACCATGCTGTTCCACTTGCAACACGATCACATCGCCATCACAGTCCAGACGAATTTCATACACGGTTTGGAAATGACCTGACTCTTCGCCTTTGTGCCAAAGTTTTTGACGAGAACGTGAGAAATAAACCGCTTGTTGTTTTTCTGCGGTTAGAGCAAGTGATTCACGATTCATCCAAGCCACCATCAAAATACGGCCGGTTAGATGATGTTGTGCGATGGCTGGAATAAGACCTTGTTCGTTAAATTTTACTTCATCGAGCCATTGCACGTTGTTCATAAAGATTCACCAGAATTATGGATTAAATAAGTTCATTTGCGGTTATTCATCGCACCCTATAGTGTACGGCATCTGTTGATCATTTCGGAAAAAAACTCATCTTTTTTATGATGGGAAGCGATGAGCCTTTATCGATGCTAAATTTAGTTTTGACTTAAAATAGATGATTGAGACTGCGATTACGCAATTTCCGCATAATTCATATGCTGTAGCGGAGAGGTTTTTAAGCCCGAAATAGTGAGTGCCATTTGTTTGCGTAAATAAGGAATGTGGTACATCCAATAAAAACTCACATCTCGGAACGAACCTGCCCAAGTTGAATCAGATTGATAGAAGGGCGTGAGTAGCCGACTTAACATTTGATAAAATTGAGTGGAAGAATAACGTAACTGATGATAATGCTGCCAGAACATGGTCCAATCAACTTGCCGATCTGGAAATTGTTGCATGGCTTGTCCTAATGCCCAAGCATCTAGTAAAGCCATATTTGCACCTTGCCCTAATTGGGGACTCATCGCATGCGCGGCATCACCAATGACCCCTATACGACCTTGTCCAAATTTTGTCATCACTACATCGCGATACTGAGCAGATAACCATTGTAAACTGTCTTGTTTCTGCATGACTTGTTCAAGCCAGTCAGCAACAGGTTTCCAGCGAGGAGAAATTTGCTGAAGCAAAAATTCATGTTTATCGGGATTATCTAAAAAGAGTTGTAATTGCTGAGCTGGCAAACTCCAAAATACGCTCGAAAGGCGTTGAGTCGGAGCTTGTGGAATTGCGCCTGTAGGCAATATGCCCATCATGATTTGTGAACGGTCATAAAATTGATGCAAAATTTGAGGGTTTAGAGTTTGGCATTCAGGAACGATACTCCACACCGCACCCCACGGATAAGGCTTATCGACTTTTACCCAAGACGTAGGGCGTAAATGACTACGTGCACCATTGGCAATGATGACTGCATCGAAGTTACTCTCAAAGGGTAGTCCAAGATGCTGACCGAAAATTGTGACGCCCTGCTGATGTTCTTGTAAGCGATGAATATCATGTGCCATTTTCCATGTTACAGATGCTGCATAGTCTTGTAATTTTGAACTCAGTAAATGACACAAGGTTGCGCGATGAATCCCGATACCATAATGTTGTGGATCGACTTCATGATAATGACTATTTACTAACAAACGTTGATTCGCGAGTCGACCTTCCAGACCTGTGACGATTGCTCCGAGTTTTAAGGTGTCTGCTAAAATTCCCAAATGCTCAAAAACTGCCAATCCAGCAGGTTGCAATAATAGCCCCGCACCTACAGGTTGTAGACGCTCAACTTTTTCAAATAAAGTGACATCAATGTCTTGGCGAGCCAATAAAATCGCGGTGGCCAGACCAGCAGTTCCTGCACCAATAATGGCAATATTCTTGATTTTTTTCATTATTATCGATCTTTTATTTTGAAGATAGATGAGGAAAAATATAGCTTCCCCATCTTTAATACCAGTTATTTAATAATACGCCAAACCGCGAATAGCGCAGTCATCGCAATCAGAACAATGGAAATATACCACGGTGAAATAATGGCGATAGTTAGTAATATCAATATGATACTGCCAAATATCCAACTACGCTGCTGTTGCTGCTGAATTTGCATACGTAGTTGTTGAATTTCCCGAACTTGACGATCATGCCATGCAGATTGATTTTTTAAACCGTTTAAACTGTCAATAAGTAAAGTCGGTAAGTCATGCGCACCCAGTAATAAATCTGGAATTTGCTGACCAATTTCTTTCATGTTTTTGACAGGATTCATATTGGATTTGACCCATTCGGTCAAAATCGGCTTTGCCAGGTTCCAAATATCTAATTGAGGGTAAAGATCTGTTCCCAATCCTTCGACATGCACCAGTGTTTTCAGGAGCAACATCAATTGTGGTGGAATTTCCAAACGAAAGCGTCGGGCAATATCCATGACCTGCAATAAAATCCCAGCGAAATCCAGTTGATCCATTGGCTTTGACACCATCGGGCCAACGGTACGACGCATTTCTCGAGCCAGTGCATCCTGATCGGTTCCTGGTGGAATCCATCCTGCCTGATGCACAATCTGAATCAGTTGCATGAAATTATTATTCATGACCGCCAGCAACATCCGTGCAACGGTCATCTGATCCTGTTTGGAAAGCTCACCCATAATCGCACAATCCAGTGCAATATAACGCGGAGAAACAGGATTGATAGTTTCGACAAAGACATTGCCGGGATGCATATCGGCATGGAAAAAATTATCACGAAAGACTTGGGTAAAAAAGATAATCAAGCCTTTTTCTGCAAGATCAGCGCGATCCATTCCCATACGATCGAAGGTCGCGGTATCAGAAATAGGTACACCAGTAATTCGCTCTGCGACCATGACATCTTTGCTGTCCATATAGACTTCTGGCACATACATCATGCTAGAACCCGTAAAATAATGGCGCATGCGACGGGTATTATCAGCCTCAATGGTTAAATCCAGTTCATTTAAAATGATCTGACGATAATCCTGAATAATTTCAGTCAAATGTAAGGCACGAGCGGCTTCCAATCGACTTTCTAACCATTGACCTAACCATGTAATGATTTCAAAGTCTTGTAAAATTTGCACACGAATATCAGGACGTGTGACTTTAACCACCACTTCACGACCATCGTGCAAAGCCGCGGTATGGACTTGGGCAATTGAAGCAGCAGCTAAAGGTTGCTCATCAAAACGTGCAAATAAAGTATTTACATCAGCTTTTAACGATTCCTGAATACGTTGTTTGGCAACTTGAGCATCAAAAGGTTTGACCTGATCTTGCAATAAAACCAGTTGCGATAAGACTTCAGGTGGAATCAGGTCACGGCGTGTGGACAATAACTGTCCTAATTTAATCGCCAAGGGCCCCATGTCTTCAAGCGCTTGTTTGAGCTTCAACGGATTTTTTCGTTCACGACTCGACCATGCGGCTGGGTGTAAGCGAATCAAAGCCAAAGCATGCCGAGCTTTTGGGGGCAATTCTTCCGCAGGGAACAGGGTGTCAAGTCGATAATGTGCTGCAATGCGCCAAAGTTCGAATAACCGTGTAACGTGCGGAATCATAATGGGATATTACCTAATCGTTTGTTCTATTAAATTGAGAGTTAAGCTGTTGCAGTCTGGCTTCAAGGCGATCAATTTCCTGATTAAGCTGCCGTGTGGACTGATTCAGATCATCCATTTGCCAACGGGGTGCAAAAAGACCGCTGTCTTCTTTAATGGCATCTTCTGCAAAAAAGAAATGACTTTGCAGACTCCGTTTAATCTGTTTCGGCACCAGACTGATTTTAGCCAATTCGTGCGCCAAGGTTGGACCAATCCACGGACTTAAATGGGCTGCCAGATCTGGTTCAGCTTGCTGCATAATGCGTTGAATATCCTGTAACAGATGGTAGTCACCTGTGAGCGGTATATTACCAATCTGCTCTGCGTCACCTAATAGAAGTTTAAGTAGTTCAACCACATTTTTGACGTGCAGGGTTGCCGTCGCTTCAGTTAAGCTTACTTGTTGATCGAATGGGCGCTGCTCAAAGATAGACGGTGTCTGACTATGCCCTGTAACTGTGGGTTCAAGGCGGACTTTATTTTCATCAAAAAAAATATCAACTGAAAGCTGCGGGCTATCAATGACCACTCGCAGCATTTGATCTTGTAATTGATTAAGCTGGATACGGGTAATCGCATCCAGATTGATAAAATGATGAATACCGCGTTCGATTGTACCGAGCGCAAGAATCGACCACATAATCATTGACCTTTAAAGTTTAAAACCACGATGTACCGCAACGATACCACCCGTTAAATTATGATAGTCGCAGCTTTGGAAGCCCGCTTTTTCCATCATGCCTTTAAGTGTACGTTGGTCAGGGTGCATACGAATGGACTCAGCCAGATATTTATAGCTTTCCGAATCGTTTGCTACCAGTTTGCCCATGATCGGCAATGCAGTAAATGAATATAAATCGTATAGTTTTGAAAAAGGTTCAAATACAGGTTTTGAAAATTCAAGGATCAGTAATCGACCGCCTGGTTTTAGGACGCGATACATTGCTTCAAGTGCGGCATCTTTATCCGTGACATTGCGTAACCCAAAACTAATCGTCACCAGATCAAAACTTTCATCTGCAAAAGGTTCTAATGTTTCAGCATTTGCCAGTACAAAATCGACATTGGTACAACCCGCATCGAGTAAGCGATCACGGCCCACATTCAGCATCGATTCATTGATATCAGATAATACCACATGCCCCTGTGGCCCAACTTCACGACTAAAGACTTTGGCGAGGTCACCTGTACCGCCTGCAATATCTAATACCTGTTGGCCGCGACGAACGCCAGACATATTGATGGCAAAACGTTTCCAGAGGCGATGGATACCAAATGACATCAGGTCATTCATGATGTCGTATTTGCTGGCAACCGAATGGAACACTTCTGCCACTTTCTGTGCTTTGTCTTCTGAGCTTACGGTTTGATAGCCGAAGTGGGTAGTTTCACCGACGTTACCTGTCCGTCCTGCACCACGCGGGAGGTTGTATTTCGGGACATGATGGCTTTGTGAATCAGTAAAACCTTGTTGTAATGATTGTTGCTGACCTTGCGGCGTACCTTGCGGAAGTGGTTCATTTAGGAAAGGATTGTTGTTGTCTGAACGCGATGCCTGCTCAGTTGAAAAAGTGGGCTTTTGATTTTCGTTAGACATCTTGTCGCTCCTAAATTTAAACACATTATAAAGTGATTATGGCTATCTGCATGATGACAGAGTTTAGTATGGTTTTACAGTCATCATCATACAATCGTAATTAATACTATACCGAAAATGATAAAAATAAGGCATTTCATGCCTCTTCTAGCAGCGTATGCAGATCAGAAATTAGCGAAAAGGATCTGGATGATCCGAATGCACTTTCTCGATAATATCACGTTCAACTGCACTAAAGGTTTTAATAAATTGTTCTGCAGATTTAAGCGGTTTCATGGCAACAAAACCTTCCTGAATAAACTCATACATCAAGTCAAACTGATATTTATGTGCTGCGCCTTTACACATTTTAAAAGCAGCATACATCATCAGTGACCGCATATATTTATCGAGGGCCTCACCCAAGTCATCCAGAAGTTGTAGCTGGATCAAACGTTGCTCTTTTTGATCCAGTTTGATCAACGTCTGGCGCATCATTTCGTCTGTGATTGGTGCATCTGCTGGATAATCTTTAAGTAATTGAATGGCAATTTGCTCATCCAGTTGCATGGCGAGTACAGCTAAACTGACGGATTTAGTTCCCGTTTTTATGGCATTGTCTGGTAACAGTTTTTCTGCTTTGTGGGCATATTTAAGTAGACGTTCAATTTGTAACGCCAGTGGATCAAAATCTGGGCCACCATATAAACGATTAAGAAAATACTGTGCCATTAACTGATTTTTAGGCTGATCAAAATGTGCTTGATGCGTGTGTTTTATCCGCTCTTTAAGCCAGTGCTGGGCATCATTTAAACGCTTTAATAATACAGGGTCGTGATGATATTCAAAGGCATTATACTGTTGAAGTAGGTTGTCAAAAGGAGCAAGTTTGGACATTCAAATAACTCAAAATAATCAGTTTATCAAAAGCATAAAAGGCTTGAATCAAGAGCGCTATGACGTTTCCATATTAAAATAATGAATTCGAAGTCAGTCCGATTCAATAGATGATCAATTGACATAAATAGTACATGCATTTGCCTCAAGCTGCCCGAACATTTGGTTATACTCAAAAAAATAAGCAAAAAATGTATAGATCATGAGTGAACAACAAGCACATTGTGAGTTAATTGATGAACATCGTTTATCTATCGATCTGATCGAAGCTCAATACACTTTAAAAAATAGCTGGGGCCAAAAAAATGCTAAAAGTGTGTTGGTACTGGTCAGCGGAATAGAGCTGGCAGGAAAAGGTGAGTCCGTTAAACAACTCAGAGAATGGGTCGATCCAAGATATTTAAAAGTCAAAGCAGATCCGCCGAATATGTTGTCAAATGATCAGGCATTTTGGCAGCCTTATGTCAATTTTATTCCACGTGAAGGTCAAATTGCGGTGATGTTTGGCAATTGGTATAGCGATTTATTAACCACGGCGATGCATGTCTCTAAACCATTGGATGAAACCCTGTTTGATGCCTACGCAGAAAACATGCGAGCCTTTGAACAAGATCTAAAAAATAATCAGGTTGATGTGATCAAAGTCTGGTTTGATTTGTCGTGGAAATCACTCCAAAAACGTTTAGATCATATCGATGCTTCTGAGCGACAATGGCATAAATTGCACGGTTTAGATTGGCGTAATAAAAAGCAATATGACAATTTGCAAAAGTTGCGACAACGTTTTACACAAGATTGGATCATTATTGATGGTGAAGAGCCAGAAGTTCGTGATCAAAGCTTTGCACAGTCGATTTTACAGGCAATGAAGGATTTACCTGAGCATCCCTCACAGGGGCAGGAACATTGGCCACAGGCCTTAATTCCACATGAACTGCTGCATCCTGATGCAGAGAAGATGGAAAAGGCAAAATATAAGGAAAAACTCAAAAAACTGAGCCGTCGTGTCGCTGAAGCAATGCGTTGCGATGAGCGTAAGGTCGTGATCGTTTTTGAAGGGATGGATGCCGCAGGAAAGGGTGGCTCGATCAAGCGGATTATTAAACGGCTTGATCCACGTGAGTACGATATTTTTACCATTAGCGCGCCAGAAAAATACGAGTTGCGTCATCCGTATTTATGGCGTTTTTGGACAAAGCTGGATCATTGTAGTGATATTCGTATTTTTGACCGAAGTTGGTATGGTCGGGTTTTGGTGGAGCGTGTAGAAGGTTTTGCCAGTGAGTTAGAATGGCAACGTGCGTATGATGAAATTAATCGTTTTGAGAAAGATTTAATTGATAGTCAAACGGTTATTATTAAATTCTGGTTATCGATCAGTAAAGATGAGCAAGAACAACGTTTTCATGCCCGAGAAAAAACCCCGCATAAACGCTTTAAAATTACCGAAGATGACTGGCGCAATCGCAGTAAGTGGAATGAATACTTAAATGCTGCCGCAGATATGTTCGAGCGAACCAGTAGCGAATTTGCACCGTGGACGATTGTGGCAACTGACGATAAATACACGGCACGTATTCAGGTACTGAAAACGATTTTAAAACAACTTCAGGTTGACTAGAGAAATCAATCTTTGTATCTGGCCTCTGACTTGAATGAGAGCTTCAAGTCAGAGGTTTTTCAGTGAATTAATGTGATGGAGTAGATGCCAGTTGTGCCTTAATTTTTGGCGGTTGAGTCGTTTGTGACTGACGTTGACGGAACACAATCAATGTTGCAATCAGGCTCACAATTGCAGCAAACATCAGCCAAAAAGCAGGCATACTTTTGCTGCCACTTTGTTCCACCAGATACGTCGCAATCATCGGCGTCAAGCCACCAAACACAGACGTTGCCAAGCTATAAGCCACCGAAAACCCTGCAATACGTACCGAGCTTGGCATCATTTCAGTCAGTGACACCACCAGCGCACCATTATAAAAACTATAAAGCAGTGACAACCACAACAATGCCATCAGCATATGGCTTAGACTAATATTTTGCGTTAACCAACTGAGAAGTGGATAAGCCGTGATAAAAATCAGGGTGGTGGTCGTAATCAACAGCGGTTTACGTCCAAATTTATCAGATAAATAACCGCCAATTGGCAATAAGATAAAATTGCTCGCACCGACCATCACGGTTGCAATCAAACTTTCTGCGGTCGTCAGATGCAAAACTTCTTTGCCATAAGTCGGGGTGTAAACCGTAATAAAATAGAACATGGTTGTGGTGGTGGCGACCATCGACATTCCAATCAATACGATTTTCCAGTTGGCTGCCAATGTAGACAGAATTTGGCGAGTGGTTGGATGTTCCTTGCGTGATGCAAAAGCTTCGGTTTCCTGTAACGATTTTCGTAACCAGAAAATAAAAGGAATAATGGCACAACCTACAAAAAACGGAATGCGCCATGCCCAAGCATCCACTTGCGCTTTGGTAAAGGCGAGGCTCACGATATAGCCCAATGTTGCTGCAAAAATGACCGCAACTTGCTGGCTGGCAGATTGCCAACTGGTCATAAAACCACGGTTATGTGGTTCTGCAATTTCAGAGAGATAGACAGAAACACCGCCAAGCTCCACACCTGCTGAAAAGCCCTGTGCCAAACGACCAATAAAAATCAATGCTGTAGCGGCAAACCCAAGTGTGGCATAGCTGGGTGTTAACGCGATCAAAAGTGAACCCACCGCCATAATACTTAACGTGACCATCAGACCTTTACGACGACCAATCCGATCGACATAAGGGCCTAAAACTAAAGCACCAATCGGGCGCATCAGAAAACTCACTGCGAAGATCAAGAAAGTCTTCATCAACGCGGCATAGCTACTGTCAGAATGGAAGAAAGTCTCACCAATGGCTTTGGCATATAAACCAAACAAAAAGAAATCGTATTGTTCGAGAAAATTACCGCTGGTTACATTAAAAATGGCGCGTAGGCGCGAAAAAGATCCATGTTGCACAACGACTCTCCCTAGTTTTTGTCATCGTTGGACTAGGGTAAAAGTCAAATATTTAATAAAACTTAAAAGTAAGTGCTGTTTGTTATGAATTTGAAATAAATCGTATTTGATTAAAGATAAAATCTACAAATAAGGGCTGACCCCAAGCCATGTTGCTCAGGATCAGTTTAGAGAAATTCACTTGAATTTAGGCGACAATGCTTCCATTTACATTCTTTTGTTGAATGCGTTTGGCCAGTTGATAACAATCTTGCACGTGCGCTTCAGCCACTTTTTTCATCACGATATAGCCCAAACTGGCAGCCACAATGGATCCCCCGAGCGGGATAAATTTGGTCACTTGTTTGGTAATCACTTTGCCCACAATGCCATTTAAGGATTTTTTTACCGCAGTCCGTGCCACGACCAAGCCCGAAAATTCGAAACCACGTTTGCGTAATTCATTCCAGTGAATTTGTTTAGTTTCTGGGTCATACACACTAATATGATCAGGTGATAAACCAAATCGGGCACTAATTTCTGGAATCAGTTGAGATAAAATCCCGATATCAATCACGACATCAAAAAATGGAATCGGAACAACTGCTGCGCCAGCGGAAAAATAAGCGCGTTTTTTTACCATTTCCAAACATTCTGCACGGATCTGTTCTAGGTTTAAATTGGGGTCAATCGAGTCAGGAATATTTTCTATTTTCATCGGCTTATACTCAAGTTGGTTCCTTTTGTATCATTCAAGCATATATTTTAAATGATATTCGCATTTTTATTCATATCACAAACGTGACATAGTTATATTTGGATGTATAGTGACGAATGTTTATGATTTTGTGCATAAAAGCATAGCTTAGTAAGGTAAGGGATACATGGCAATACATGTCATTCAAAGTCAACGTATCGAAATATTATTGCAAGGTCTTGCTCAGACTTCGCAAAATCATCATGAACAACCTTTTCAAGTGTTGGCTACTCAACATTTTATTGTACCGAATGCCGCTGTGCAGCAATGGTTGACTGAAAAACTTTCAGAGTTGCAGGGAATTCATGCCAATTATCAGTTTCATCAACGTATTCGCGGCTTTCAGTGGTATGCCTATCAACAAGTCCTGAGTGAACATAAAGATCAGGTACGAAAAGCCAATATTCCACGCCTGATTTTAAAATGGCGCATTTATCAGGCATTGTATCCTTATATCCAGTCAGAACAGATGCCAGTCACTGTTGAGCATCCGTTGTATTCGATTATTGCCCGAATTTATGACAGTGCCGATCGGCTTACGCAAGGAGTCGAAAAACAGCTTAAAAAACAAAGTATGTTGTATTGGGTTGCAGAGCAAGTATCACAATTATTTAGCAACTACATGGTGTATCGCGGGTCTTGTCAAAATAATTGTATCGGAAAATGTAGCTGCTCTGGCAATTGGCTGAATTCATGGGGACGTGATCAGAGCTTAGATATCGAAAAATTGATCGTGAATCGCGATCAAGCCATTTCAGCATTTCAGTTGCAACAGGCTCAAGAATTAGAAACTTGGCAACGCTGGTTGTGGAAGGAGCACTTTCATCAGGATTTTCTAGAAATTGAAAAGATTGATGATCTGTTCTGGCAGCAACTTGATAATGAGCAAATACGCCGCCAACTCTTAAAACGCTTACCGCAACAGGTGGTGTTATTTACATTACTGGATTTGCCGCCGAGCCAGCTACAATTTTTACGTCGTTTGGGGCAATATCTTGATGTTTATATTTTTCATTATAACCCGTCACAGGAATATTGGGCCGATAGCGTCGATCCGCTATGGAAACAGCGTTATGATGTCGGGGTAAAAGAGCGTTTTATCGCTAAGAATCCTAAATCGACCGATGCTGAAATTTATGATTTTTTTCAAAAATTTAACTTATATTTTAATGCTGAAGCACGTGAGTCACGGCATCCATTATTAACCCGTTTGGGCAAACAGGCTCGTGATCATTTTTCGTTATTATCAAATTTATCAACAGGCGAAGAAGGGCATTGGGTCGATGCTTTTGTTGATGCATTTCCAGCGACATTGTTGGGACATTTACAGTCCGATATTTTACATTTGGTTGAGCCTAAAGCTGAGCAATATTTACTTGCCTCTAACGATGAATCAATACAAATTCATGTGTGCCATTCAAGTTTACGTCAATTGGAAGTATTACGTGACCAGCTGATTTACTGGTTGGCTCAGGGAACAACAGAACAGCCACATCGTCCGAGTGATATCCTGGTGCTTACGCCGAATCTCAAGGAATTAGAACCGCAGATTCGCAGTGTTTTTCCAGCGACACCAAGTGCTGAGGGGGTGTTCTTACCTGTAAAAATTGCAGGAGTAGCGCAGCTTGATGTCTTGAATGCATGGCATGCAGTATTAGGTCGTATTCAACTGTTACACAGCCGTTTTAATTATGATGAGTTCGCCGATTGGCTCAGTCTGAGTGCAACGAAGTTGTGTTATGGACTTGATGACAGCCAAGTCTCACGCTTATTGGCGTTGTTAGCCGCAGCAGGTTTTAAACGTGGCTTTGATGCAACTCATTTACAGCAAAGTCTCGTTCAGGGGGATGAGGATTATCGCTATAGCTTGAAATTTGCACTGGATCGATTGGCGTTGGGGATTGCGATTCCCGATCATGTGCTGTTTCAAGGTACGTTAAGTTATGCGCAGGTACAACCTGATGATTTTGAAATTATTGATAAATTGATTCAGATTTATCGGGATTTTGACCAGCGTCGTGATTGGTTAATAGCACACGAACAGGGTGAGCTACTGGCTGTTGAAATCTGGTTAAAACGTTTAATGGCAGATGTTACTGAGTTTGAACAAGCAGGTGTAACGGCTTTAAAACCTGCACGTGACGCAATTAAAAAACAAGAGCGAATGGTGACTCTGGCCAGTTTTTATGGCGAAGCTGATACACAGCATTTGCGTCAGATTGACTTGCCATTGCCTTATCTACTTGAAGAAATTCAGCGTACTTTGGAAAATCAATCTGCACAGGCAGAACCCACAGGTCAGATTACCTTGAGCCAAATTGGTCAGATTCGTCCATTGCCCTATCGTTTGGTGGTGTTACTCAATCTGGATCAGGGGCAATTTCCAAATCGTGACAATCACACTCCCTTTGATTTGATGGATGTATTACGTCCGCAACTCGGTGATCGCTCACGTCTGGAAGATGATCAGGGTGCATTTCTGGATGCGGTGTTGTTGGCGAAAGATCATCTCTGGTTATTTTATAATGGCTTTGATGTCAATGATGGCGAGGTGCGAGAGCCCTCCAGTATCGTGCAGGAACTCGCCACACATTTGGCGAAGATTGTTAAACCTTGTACCGATCTCTCTGAACATGCAACTGTATCCGCTTTGCCATTTAAACAATTGGGCATAGCACCACAACTGGCGTCACTTTATCGGATTCATAGCTTACAGCCTTTCGATGTGACCGGCTTTACTCAGCAACCTGCGTTACAGCGTTATCAGGATCATTGGTATCAGGTGGCACAGCATATTCAACAGCCACAAGGGACACGTTTGCCGTGGGTGAATATCGATTATCAGCCACCATCGCAAGATCTATTATTACTTGATAGTCAACAGTGGATAGCCGATATCACTTTTCCTGCACGGCTGTATTTAAAAACTTTAGGGGTTGAAAATTGGAATGAACAGGCATTATTAGATCAGGATGAGCCTTTGTTCTTGGATGGTTTAGCTAAGTATGCGATTCGTGATTTTTTACATCAGCATCAAACTGATGCCGCTTCAGATTTGTTATTAGATCAACTCCCTGTCAGTAAAATTAAACACAGTGCATGGCAGCAAAGTCTATTTGACCAGCAACGTTTACAATCGCGGTTGCACGATTATGCGATGCAGGAAACCCCAACCACCTATCGAACTTGGCGTTTATCCTCACCATTACATCTGAATATTCAAATTCCTGAAGATGACGTTCAGGATTGGGTCAGTGTGCAGGCATCAAGTGCGCGAGCGAAACGGATCGCTAAAGTTTGGTTGGAATATTTGATTTGGCTAAGCTTTTTAAATCAGGATGAGCATGTACTAGACAAGCGCCGTATCGTGGTGTTTAGTGATCAAACCGTGATTTGTGAAGGACTTTCATCGAGTCAGGCGCGTCAATATCTCAATGAATGGTTGACAGCATGGCACTATGCGCGACAGCAGCCATTGGTGTTGCCTGCGGCACTAATATTGCAACCTTTGGAAAAGGCTAAACACTATCATTGGGAAGAGACTGAGACAGGATTTGTATTGGCTGAAAAAGATCGTGAAAATATTTTAAAAGAATGGAATAAAACAGGAGCGTTTAGCGCATTAGATGTGACTCAGGATGAAAGCAACAAGTCGCATCAGGACTGGTCATTTATTTTGCAGGAACAAGATGCACAGGCTTTATTAAATGTCGCGTTGACAGAATTTTCCTATGCCTTATATGCCCCAATTTTTCACTATGTGCGTATGGAGTAAGCCCTGATGTCATCTAACTCATCTGTGTCTTATCATCCCATTACCGATATTGAATTTTCTGGTTTACATTTAATTGAAGCTTCGGCAGGTACAGGTAAAACTTTTACCCTTTCTAGTTTAATGGTACGCATTTTTCTAGAAAAATATTTGCCCAATCAGGTCATCGCGACCACATTTACCCGTGCTGCGGCAGCAGAGTTGAAAACTCGAATACGACTGCGTTTGCAAGACATGTATCGTGATCTACAAGCCTATCGTGGTCTGACGGAACAAGAGGTTTTAGCGCAAGCCAAACAACAAACTGATCCTTTAATGCAGCATGTATTGCCTCATTTTGCGACACGAATGGACTATGCCTGTGAACGTTTAAAACTAGTGCTAGATCAACTGGATGAACTCTTTGTCGGAACCTTAGACAGTTTTAGTCAGAAACTATTACGCGAATTTGCATTTGAAAGCGGCAAAATCGAACGCGCACAAATCACGGATGATGCCAAACGTTATACCCGCCAACTCATTCATGATGTGCTACGTGAATGGATTCAGGCACAACCGCAAGCATTGATCGATGGTCTGTATAATATTGGCGCTTTAAAAAGTGTCGATGCGTTTGTGGATGTGGTTGAAAATTCGTTGAACTTTACTTCAGCACAATTTCAGTCGACGCCAATGCCTGTATTGAATTGGGAGGTGTTGACTCAATTTCAATCTTTTGTACAGCATTCGGATTTGAGTGACCTACAGGCGTATTACGAGCTTGATGGCGAATACTATACCTGCATCAATGGCACCTCATTTCGAAATGGCGCATTTCATGATTTATTTACCGTGCATTTATCCCAGCTGGCTCAGGTCTTGGCTAGTGAAAATGTATTACAGATTTTTGATGCTCCACTCGCGAGCGCGCGTGAGGCTGCATTTAAATTTCTGGATAAATTTGAACAGGGCAAAATATTTAAAAAATGTCCTGCCGAGGTGAGCGATGGATTCTATCATCATCCACTAATTCAGCAGTGGGTGGAGATCATTCGTCATTTAGGTATCATTCAAGATCAGCTTGAACAATTACAACAGTATTTAAAAGTCTATCTGTGTCTGGAGGTCAAACAGCGTTTACCGCAACTTCTTCAACAAAAGGGCGAAACCACCTTTTCACAGCAGATTCGTACCCTTGCGGAAGCATTACAAGGTGAGCAGGGACAACGCTTTGCGATTTTTGTACAGGCTCGTTATCCCTTGATTTTGGTGGATGAGTTTCAGGATACCAATCAAGATCAAGATGATATGTTGGCCAGCATTTGGCGACATCCGCAGCGTTATCAAAAAGGCTGCATGATTATGGTGGGGGACCGTAAACAGGCGATTTATGGCTTTCGCGGCGGCGATATGCTGACTTTTCTCAAGGCGCATCAAGATATGAAAGCCAAGCAAGGACGAGAATATCAGCTCAGTTTTAATCACCGTTCGGTCCAGGAGTTGGTGGAAGTCGTTGATCATCTCTTTCAACAGCAACCTGATTTTGGCGAACAAGTTATTTATGACCCGATTCAGGCTGGTTCACGAGCACATCCTGCCTTGATCGATCAAGGTCAGCCTAATGTTGCACCTTTACGCTGGTTGATGCTGAGTGATAAATCTAAAGAGGCTGAACAGGTGGCATGGAAAATCCGTGCGCTGCTCAATCAGTCACAGACGGGTGATTTATATTTGCAAGCCGAGCAAGCACAGCTCTTAATCGAAGATGATATTGCTGTGCTGTCTAGAAATCATGCTGGGCTCGATGCAGTACAGGCTGCTTTGGAATATTTAGGCATTCGGGTTCATCGACCATCACGAAAAAGCGTATTTGATCATCCGATAGCGCAAGATGTTGCCGCTTTACTGACCGCAGTTTTGCATCCTTATGATGAAGCCAAAATTAAACGTGCATTATTAAGTCGTCTCATTGGACTGAATTTAAAGCAACTGGTTGAGCAGGAACAGACTACAGATGGTTTGAGTGCTTATATCGCGGCCTTTGATCATTTGCGTGAGCTGTGGTTGCAACAGGGCTTTCTAAGCGCATGGCAAGCCTGTATGAACCAGTTTAAGGTTTGGCAAAATCTGGTGGCGCAGCACAGTAAAGACCATGAACGTGATGTGGTGAATTTACGACATTTAAGTGAAATTTTAAGTCAGCACAGTGAACATTATCAGAGTGCGCAAAATCTCTATCACTGGTATTTAAAGCAGCTCCAAGCGCCAAGCCAGCGCGATTGGGAAATGGAGCGTAAACTTTCCAGTGATGCAGGCATTCAACTGATGACCATTCATCAGTCCAAAGGTCTGGAGTTTAAGATCGTATTTTTATTGGGGGCAGATAAACCCTTTAAAGATCAAAATATCGCTTTAAATTTTTCAACTATAGATGTTCCCCATCCTGAAAATGGACAAGTGACCACACAGCGCGTGATCGCCATTCAGGATAAACAACGCTTAAGTCCTGAAGCCTTGGCTCAAAATGAGCAACGCAGTCGTGCCGAACAAAACCGACTCTGGTATGTGGCGCTGACTCGTGCCAGCCATCGCGTCTATGCCATGATGCAGGATCAACAGCAAAAATCACTGGATGCATTGGCATTCTGGAAATATCAACACGGGAATTTTCAGCATCCATTTAGTTTTGATGAACAGGCGTTGGCAGAATGTCCACCGCCGTTTAAAGCGAAAATCACCGAGCCAAAACTCAACTTACAGGCACAGCCTTTGCCGACACAGCGTTTTTATGCACGTGGCAAAACCAGTTTTAGCTATCTGGCGCAACACTTAAAACCACATCAAATCGCCAGCGATCAGTTGGCTGCACAGGATCAAAAACTGGAACAAGCCGCAGATGAACAAGATCATTTAATCGTTGAAAGATCCACGCTCACACAACCCATTCACTGGATTCAGCACAATTTTCCTAAAGGCACATTGGCAGGGAATTTTTTGCATGAGATTTTTGAACATGTCGATTTTCAGGATCAAAGTGAATGGATTACTGAAATTCGTCGGCGTTTTAAAAACGATTATGGTAGTTTATGGGATCAGCTTTATAGCATCTATCAGCAGGATTTCCCCGAACAGAAACAGGATGAAAGTCAGCTTTATCAATGGTTAGCAGATTGGTTAAAGCAAGTATTAACCACGCCATTACATCAAGGTTTTCAGCTACATCAACTGCAAGCAGGTCAATTTTTATCTGAATGTCCTTTTTATTTGGCATTGTCGGATCGTGTACTGGCGATGCGTCGTATTCAGCAATTATTTTTGGAATATCAGATCGAAATGCCTGATTTTCTGGAGGCGCATGCTGCACGTTATTTAAATGGTTCGATTGATTTGATGTATTTTGATGGTTCACAGTTTCATATTGCCGATTATAAGAGTAATTATCTGGGCAAAGACTTCAACGATTATCGGGCAGATGCAATTCAGCAGAATATGCGCCAGTCCAGTTATTGGTTACAGGCTGCGTTGTATTTGGTAGCGTTGCATCGTTATTTAAAAGTGAAATTGCAACATTATCAGATTGAGCAGCATTTGGGGGGCGCAACCTATCTGTATTTACGTGGCATGAATGGGCAAGCTGATCAGGGATATTATTACTGGCGACCTGACACCGAGTTTATTTTGCGTCTGGATGCAATTTTAGGCTACTTTGATTGAGAAGGCTTCGGGTAAATGCTTGAGGATAAAATCACGTCTAAAATGCGGATAATTGATATAAACTGATATTAATCAAATTGTTATTTTGTGGATAAGTGTGTTAATAAGCTTGTGGAAAAGCTTGAGGATAACTGTGTGGAAAAGCAAACTGACGCTGAAAATGCAGAATTGAGATGGTTGAAAAATTGGAGCGAGTATTTGGCTCAGGCACCATTCAATCTCAGGGAGCGCAATTCTGCCGAAATTGCCGAGCTGTTGCAAGCGTTAATTGAAGCAAGTTTACAGGGCGATAGCGGTTTGGCGATTTCTTCGTCAAATGTTCCTGAAGTTGAGGATTTTATCATTGATGAACAGCAGGCGAGAACTCAAGTTGCCCCGATGATCTATGATGGTGAATTATTGGCTTTATATCGTTATTGGTCATTGGAACAACGCCTTGCTCACCAAATTGCCCGTTTAAGTACACAACAGATTCAACCGATAGCGATTGATGCTTATCTGGATTTATTAACAGATTCACAGCAACGTGCTGCTTTGCACATGGTCGCCAGTCAAGCGCTGAATATCATTACAGGTGGGCCTGGAACAGGTAAAACCTATACGCTGGCGCGAATTATTGCAGTTTTAAACCAATCTATTCCAGATATTCGGATTGCGATGGCGGCTCCAACAGGTAAGGCTGCACAGCGGATGCAAGAAGCTTTACAAGCCTCATTTAATGACGAAAAACTGTTGGCCTCAGGTCTGGTCACTGACACGCTGAAACAGCAAACCACGCAAACCCTGCATCGTTTACTTGGTTTGGGTCATCGGCAGATTCCACGATTTCATGCCAAACAACCTCTACCTTATGATGTGATCGTGATTGATGAAGCATCCATGCTGGATTTAAATCTCGCGACCTTGTTACTCGAAGCGATTCCCCAGAATTGTCGTCTGATTTTATTGGGAGATGCCAAGCAGCTTGCTTCGGTGGATGTTGGCTCAGTATTGGCAGATGTACAACAAGTGCCTGAACTACAGAAACATTTGGTTCATCTGATCAGTAGTCGCCGTTTTAGTGCCGAGGCCAAAATTGGTCAATTGGCGGGGTTTATTCAAAACGTCAAGCGAGATCAATCTGCCGAACAGCTTCTTCAACAATTTGAACAGCAGATTGCCATTCCTGCCACTTTACAAAACATTGAGCTCAATGCTGCGATGAATGATGTGGTTCAGCTTGAGTATTTGCCTGATCAAATCACCGATCTGGTACCTTATTATGAACAATTAATGGTAGGGTTTATTCCGTTTTTGCGACAATTAAAAACCTATCAACAGTCGGACTATGCTCAGGAAAATATAAATTCTGTGATCGAAGCCTTTGATCAATATCGTATTTTGGTGGCAATCCGTTTTGGTAACTTCGGTTTGGAACAAATTAATCTTTATGCTGAACAATGGTTGACTCAGCACTTATCCGTTCTAGCTGTCGGTGGGTGGTATATTGGGCGTCCTGTGATGATGACTTATAACGATTATCAACTGGGTATTTCCAATGGCGATATTGGATTATGTTTTCGTCACCGCACCGATCCTGAACAATTTGAAGTGTATTTTCCAAGTTTGAATCTCTGGATTGCTGCACATCGCTTACCGAAAAATATTCAGACCGCTTTTGCTTTAACGATACACAAATCACAAGGTTCAGAATTTGCCCATACGGCAGTGGTATTTGATCATTCCGCAGAAAAATTACTCAGCCAAGAACTGATTTATACCGCGATTACTCGCGCCAAAAAAGTAGTGAGCTTACTGGTTGATCGGACTGCGTGGAGTAAAGCTTTAACCATAAAAACCACAAGAACAAGTGGATTGCTTAGAAAAATTAATAAAAATTTAGCATTGTTAAGTTAGTCTATGCGGTAGACAGATCTGTACGAAAATGCTTACATGGTTTCGAGAAATTTGCGGATAGAGCCGCTGCCTTTTTTTTGAGATCATAGTTCTGCACAAAAAGCTCAGCAAGGAATGCTGAGAAAATCGCAAAACAATAACCATAAAGTTGAAAAACAGCGAACTTACAGTGAAGTAAGTGATAAGCGAGGAAACTTACAGCCGCTAAGCCTTGTAGTTTTGGGAGAGACTACAGGGCTTTTTTATTGTCTTTTATCTGATTCTTAGATTAGCATTTACAGTGATCAAAATTTAAATAAAAAATACAGAATATTACAAATAGTTAGGATAAATCATGGATGATTAAAAAACCTAAAATATTGCGTAAGTTTTTACTTACATATTGATACGTAAAATACTACTTTTCTACATAATGAGTTGTGGCAGAATGACAAGTGTAGGAACTGATGATGTCTAGCTCGTATATACATCATGGAGTAAAAGGTTGTAAGACCTTGAGACAACAATAAAATAAAACAACAACGATTCAAAATAAAAATACAGCGCAAAAGAGCCCAAGTTATGCTTGGGCTTCTTTTTGTCTAAATGGCTTGTAGCCACTCATGTTCAGCTTGACCTGAACCAAAAAGTGAACGACGCGATTGTTTTGGAATTCGTGGACATTGCATCGAGATTTGGTAAAGTACATTTGCTAAAGCAGGTAGATGGGTGCCAATCACCGACTTTCCTGTGGTCAAAAATGACACGCTAATATCGCGCTCAGGATCAGCCCAGCACAAAATATTGGAAAAGCCGATATGCCCAAAGGCTTGTGCTGTTTGTGGGCCAAATAATCCGACAGGATTACTTCCGAGCATTGGGCCAAGTGCATAACGCATCGGGGCAAGTAAAGTGCGATCCAGACTGGTTACTGAGGTAGGTAAAGTCGCCCGAAATACGGTGCGGGGACTCATGATTTGCTTGCCTTGATATTGACCGCCACTCAACAACATTTCAAAAAAACGGCCTGCTTGTTCAGCACTGGTATAGATATTGCCAGCGGGACAAATCGTGTCCATAAAACGTGTATCATTGGTCACATCGACTGCCAGTTGTAAACCACCACCGAGCACATGATTGAGATAATGATCCGTTCCCAGACGAGGATGTAAGCCTGTCGGATAATTCAATGCCACTTGGTCGCGGTATTTAGCGTCTAAACCATAATTGAAAAATGGCATATTCATGGGCTTTTCGATAGTTTCATGTAGAAAACGACGTAGATCCTGACCAGTCACGCGCTCGATCAATTCACCTAAAATATAGCCCGCAGTAACGGCATGATACGCTAGCCGTGAACCTGATACAGATACTGGCTTAGCCGCATACAATCGTTTTAAAATTTCATCTTTATCGAACAGTAATTCAGGCGTTACCTCGCCTTCAATTTTGGGAATACCGCCACGGTGTGACAGCAAATGAAATATCGTGGTGCGACGTTTACCATGTGCGGCATATTCAGGAATATAATAACTAATCGGGTCAAGTAAATTAATTTCGCCTTGTTCATCCAGCATGTGGATCAACATTGCTGTAACCATTTTTGAGGCAGAAAACAGACAGACAGGCGTATCAGCTGAACCGATTTTTGCCGTGTTACTTAATCCTCGAGTTGAATTGCCAGAAGCATAACCCAGACTACGGTTGAGTAAAATCTGACCTTTGCGGCGTAAACAAAAACTGATGAAGGGATAATTTCCAGTTTTATAAGCACTTTCTACACTTTTCCATATTTTTTGTCGTTGTTGCTCGGTCATTGCCCCTTGTTCTGGGTGAACTTCATCCTCTTGTCTCATCACAGCAGCAAGATCACGGGGTACAAAACAGGTATTGGTTGATAATAATTTCACAGTCATTCCATATCTTTTCTTTTTATATCAGATGAGTGTGCAGCGTTATGAGACAAATGTCAGTGTCTAAAATGACCAGCATGCATGTGTAATGTGCAATGAAATATTGCCAAGCGGATAAGCTGTATGATTTAAGAATTGTCAATTCAACCTGAATCCTTTAAAATACGTCACTGCTGTAGTGATGCACGGCAGTCAATTGGTTTTAGGTCCTCCTTGAATCGATTGATCAGTATCAATTTATTTTATTTAAGCATCTCGGAGAAATCGAATGGCTTTAACTAACACAGATCGCGCAGAAATCATCGCTAAATTTGCTCGTGCTGAAAACGACACTGGTTCACCAGAAGTACAAGTTGCTTTATTGACTGCTCAAATCAATGATTTGCAAGGTCACTTTAAAGAACATAAACACGACCACCATAGCCGTCGCGGTTTGATCCGTATGGTTAACCAACGTCGTAAATTACTTGACTACTTAAATGGTAAAGACCACGGTCGTTATGTAAGTCTAATTAACGAACTAGGTTTACGTCGTTAATTCGATTTCAGGCTTGATTTTCGGTATTTATATGACGTGGTGTTTAAGCGTTAAAAAGATAGTGCTGAAAAGAAAGTATCATTTGGTGTGTGTCACTAAATGACTTTAGAAGGGGCGATTGTTCGCTCCTTCTTTGTGTTTATTCTCTAGTGAGGTCGGCTTCTAAGCTTTGTCATTGACCATTGTTTGTAATCATCTGATCGCAATGGTTTGAATGCCAAACCTTAGGGGTCTCCACTAGAATAATTGTTCAAAAAGAACTAGGAAAATATAATACATGTCAATGTTTAATATCGTTCGTAAAGAATTTCAATTCGGTCAGCATCAAGTTGTTTTAGAAACAGGTCGTGTGGCACGTCAAGCAAATACTGTATTAATCACCATGGGCGGTGTAACGGTACTTGTTGCTGTAGTTGCTCAACCTAAAGCGAAAGCCGGTCAAGACTTTTTCCCACTGACTGTAAACTATCAAGAAAAACAATATGCTGCTGGTCGTATTCCAGGTGGTTATGGCAAGCGTGAAGGACGTGCGTCTGAAGCTGAAACTTTGATTTCACGCTTGATTGACCGTCCAATTCGCCCATTGTTCCCAGAAGGCTATTTCAACGAAATCCAAGTCACTGCAACAG
The DNA here is from genome assembly GCF_000581715.1 of Acinetobacter sp. 479375. Taxonomy (NCBI): domain Bacteria; kingdom Pseudomonadati; phylum Pseudomonadota; class Gammaproteobacteria; order Moraxellales; family Moraxellaceae; genus Acinetobacter; species Acinetobacter sp. 479375. The sequence continues at coordinate 278,001 of NZ_JEZN01000002.1, forward strand.
TGGTTTCTTCTGATAAAACTATGGATGCAGATATTGCTGCCATGTTGGGTACATCTGCTGCATTGTCGATTGCGGGTACGCCGTTCCGTGGTCCTATCGGTGGTGCGCGTGTTGGTCTGATCAATGGCGAATACGTTCTTAACCCGAACTTTGAACAACTTGCTCAATCTGATCTTGACCTTGTGGTTGCAGGTACAGAATCAGCAGTCCTCATGGTTGAATCTGAAGCCAAAGAGCTTTCAGAAGATCAAATGCTGGGCGCGGTTCTGTTTGGTCATGACGAAATGCAAATCGCAATTCAAGCGATCAAAGAGTTTGCAGCCGCCGCCGGTGCGGTTGAGTCAACTTGGGTTGCCCCGAGCAAAAATGAAACGTTACTTGAACAATTAAAAGCGGCGTTTGAAAGCAAAATTTCTGAAGCTTATACCATTGCAGTGAAGCAAGATCGTTATGCAGCGCTTGATGCATTATATGCAGAAGCAGTTGCCCAATTTGTTCCTGAAAATGACGAAACAGGCATTGCAGACGAAGTCAACGAGCTATTTGAAGATCTGAAATACCGTACTGTGCGTGACAATATCCTGTCAGGTAAGCCGCGTATCGATGGTCGTGATACTAAAACCGTTCGTGGAATCGATGTACAAGTCGGTGTGCTAGAACGTGCTCATGGTTCTGCATTGTTTACTCGTGGTGAAACTCAGGCATTGGTCACCACCACTTTGGGTAATACCCGTGATGCGTTGATGGTTGACACCCTTTCTGGTACTAAAACTGACAACTTTATGTTGCACTATAATTTCCCTGCATACTCTGTAGGTGAAACAGGTCGTGAATCTGGTCCGAAACGCCGTGAAATTGGTCATGGTCGTTTAGCGCGCCGTGGTGTTCAAGCAGTTCTTCCTGCTGCTGACCGCTTCCCATACGTGATCCGTATTGTATCTGACATTACTGAATCAAATGGTTCATCTTCAATGGCTTCTGTTTGTGGTGCTTCATTATCATTGATGGATGCAGGTGTTCCACTGAAAGCACCAGTTGCGGGTATCGCGATGGGTCTAGTCAAAGAAGGCGAGCGTTTTGCCGTGCTTTCAGATATCTTGGGTGATGAAGATCACCTGGGTGATATGGACTTTAAAGTGGCTGGTTCTGCCAACGGTATTACTGCGCTACAAATGGACATCAAGATCGAAGGGATTACCGAAGAGATCATGGAAGTCGCATTGAATCAGGCATATGCTGGTCGTATGCACATCCTGAATGAAATGAATAAAGTCATTTCTCGTGCACGTCCAGAAATTTCAATGTTTGCACCAACCTTTGAAGTGATCACAATTAATCCAGACAAGATCCGTGATGTCATTGGTAAAGGTGGCGCGACCATTCGTCAAATTACTGAAGAAACCAAAGCAGCGATTGATATCGAAGACAATGGTACGGTACGTGTATTTGGTGAATCTAAAGCGGCTGCACGTGCTGCGATTGCCAAAATTCAAGCGTTAACCGCTGAAGTTGAGCCAGGCAAAATCTATGATGGTAAAGTGATTCGTATCGTTGAATTTGGTGCGTTTGTGAACATTATGCCAGGTACGGATGGTTTGCTTCACATCTCTCAAATTTCAAATGAACGTGTTGCCAACGTGACTGATGTATTGAAAGAAGGTCAAGAAGTCAAAGTTCAGGTGGCTGATGTCGATAACCGTGGTCGTATTAAACTGACCATGAAAGACATTGAACAGGTTTAAATAAAGCTGTTTAAAATTGATTAAAAAAAAATCCGCCGCGGCGGATTTTTTAATGCTCATCAATCCACTATTGTTCTGCTTGTTTTCAGCATTTTATAGAGTTCATCTTTGAGTTTTAATTTCTGGCGTTTTAAGTTTTCAATTTCATCTAAACCGCTGGTTACAGGGTTTTGCTCTAGACGAATGATTTCGTGATCGAGCGCATTGTGTTCTTCAAAAACTTTGGAAAAATGCGCATCATCTTGCTTGAGCTGACTGATAAGAGCGCGATATTCTGGGAACATAAATTCACCTTTGATACTATGTTTAAATTCATCTCTCTGATTTGAGTATGCGTGAAACTCACCAAAAATGATCGTAAAAAGCATGGACGAACCATACAGATTTAATCCTTAATAATAGTAGGGCTTTATGCTATAATATGTCAGTCTTATTGAATGAATATTTTTTTATTTGTGTAACATTTGATCAATTTACAGTGTTGCATTGTAATTTTGAGCATCTTCGCTTCGATCCATCTTCATAACTATCCATTGAAATTGAATCTTGTCCTCAATTGTTGGGTAGTTAAGTTTTTATTCAAAGATTTATGCTAAAAATAACAACAGAAATTAAGAGACGTTGTTATGCAGATCTATTATTTTTATCGGCACACTACAGAACAATATGTGTTTTTAAGTCATGAACATCAAACCGATCATCCGTTGATTTTTCAATGGGTCGATTGCATACGTGAAGATGTGGTCAATCATGCAGAAGAATGGCAAAAAAAAATTAAAGCGATCACAGATCTTAGCATTAACGAATTTCATATTCGGGATATCTTAAATATTGATCATCCGTGTGATTTTGACACCATGGAAGATTACGATGTTCTGATCTTTAGAAAAATTATCACGCCAGAAGATCATATCGAAAACAATAATAGTGTAGGCGAGCAACATGAAAGTATCTTTGGATTGGCGACCACACCGATTAGCTTTATTGTAAGTCAGCATATTCTGGTCAGTGTCAGAGAGCAGGGTAATCAAGCTGTAGATAATTATGTGCAACGTTTTCAGAGCATTTTACAGCGCAGCATACAGGAGCAAAATAAGCCCAGAAAACTGCCTCAAAGTCCGATTGATTTAAGTTTGAGATTACTTAATACCATTATTGATGGTTATCTAGCATTGCGAACTCCGCTCACTCGTCGTGTTGAACATTGGCAAAGAGAGTTGTTACAGGGGCGAAAGCGCTTTAATCAATGGCCACAACTTTTTCAGGAAAATATGGCATTTCAGCAAGTTGAAAACTTGTGTGAAGAACAGATTGAAACGTTGCAGGAACTACGTGATGAACTGGTGGAAAATTATCACCATTTGATGGGTGAACATGCCACTGAATCTCCTGATCTGTTATTAGTCCGTATGAATGATTTGGTTAGTCATTTAGAACGCACTCAAAAACACACCTCGCGTTTGCGTATGGCGATTCAGTCTGCAATTGATTTGCACTTCAATGCGATTGCCAATCAAACCAATGAAAATATGCGTATTTTGGCGATTATTACCGCTGTATTTGCGCCGTTAACCTTATTAACAGGGGTTTACGGCATGAACTTTGAATTTATTCCCGGCTTAAAGTCGCCATTGGGTTTTTGGATGATGCTTGGCGTGATGCTATTGTGTACTGTCTTACTACTATATTATTTTTATCGGCAACATCTGGTGGGGCGTGGTGAAAAAAGTGTGATTGAGCTTTTGGCACAACAAAAGCGTCAGCATAACGTCAATTTGTTTTGGTTTCTGGATTATGAGCCTTTAAAGCAAACTCTGAAAGAAGTTGAAAAGATAACCAAGCTTAAGTAAAACCTGCATGAGGGTTCAACTTCACATTTGAATTTGACTCGGTTAGACTAGAGCCACAGGAGATGGCATTCCTCCTGCTACAAACCGCCAGTGATTGGCTAATGATGCCTACGATCCTTTCATTTGACAGAGGAGCGTAGGTGTACGTGCTCTGTTTAATCAAAATAATTCTGGAGCATGTAGTCATGTATTATTCACTTCTTTCTATCGCGTTGGGTTCAATATTAGGGGCGTGGTCACGCTGGTTTTTGGGTTTAAAGTTTAATGCAGCTTTTGAAAATGTTCCACTGGGTACATTGTTAGCTAATTTGATTGGTGGTTTTATCATTGGTTTTGCCATCGCATTTTTTGCCAATACCAATCTCAGCCCAAACTATAAATTATTTATCATCACGGGGTTTTGTGGGGCACTCACCACATTTTCGACGTTTTCGGCAGAAGTCGTGGGTTTGTTGCAACAACAAAAATTTTCCATTGCGATTTTTGTGATTTGTATTCATTTGCTAGGTTCGTTGATCTGTACCATTTTAGGATTATTATCTTATCAATGGATTGCACAACATTAATGCTTATGAATTACACCTTAGGTTGAAAATTTTGAATTTTGAATTTTGAATTTTGAGCCATTTACTGACTCTGTTTTTGGCATTGAGATACGGGGAAGCCGTATTCAATTGAATCATGCGACCCATAGTCCATTGGTTGTACCAGTTTTCTTCATATAGTTCGGCATTACTTTTTGTTTCAATTACTTCAAGAATGCGAGTTTTGTTGATGATTAATCGTTTGATTAATTGATTATAGTCAAGCTCGCTATAATCTTGATAAAATCTCTGAGCAAGTTGACCCAACTGATTCCATTTATAACCTGTTTCAGGAAAATCAATGGTTTTTCCTGAAGCATCTATAGACAGCCACTTCAAAACCAACTCGTTCCAGCCAATTAAATAAGCCAGAAGGTTGCATATACTCATCTGGCTGCCTTTAACATGTCCATCTAAGGTTGGTTGCTGCGTTTGTTCAACGGGAACTTTATCGAGTTGTTGGATGAGTTTATTAAAATTGGTTTCAATCGCATTTAATAATTCATTTTTATTTTGGGGTACAGCCATTATGATTCTCTGAAGATAAGTTTCGTTCAGTTCTGAACCATTTTATGTCCAGAAAATTTCGCGATAAGTGGCATTATCACGAATATAAAATGATCATGCTTGATTTGAACGAATTTGTCGACGTAACTGATGAACTTCATCAATTAAATCCAGCATAACCGACACCGCAGAAAGACTGGCGTCAAAATCACGTTGTAAACGATAAGCGCGTCGTGCGCGAATCACATCTGTACCAGAAAAACGGTACTGTTGCGGTTGACCTGAAGTCGATAAAATATCGTACTCGATTAATTGCAAAATCCATTCAGGACTTTGACCACTGACTTGTGCAAAGTGAGTTAAATCAAAAGTACACTGTTCATCAATGACTTCTGCTTCATTCAATCCGCTATATGTGATTTCACGATAATGAATAGTAGGCATCATTCAGCTCCTTATGAACGCGGTGTAAAGGATGAAAAGGCTTGAGCAAAGCTTTCATAGGCTTGCAGTTGTTCTTCGGTGGTCGCTTGCGGTAGCACAATATTAAGCACCAGATAAAGATTTCCTGCTGTTTTAGTCGGAATCCCTTTATCTTTCAACCGAAGTTGTTGGCCTGTTTTGGCATTTTTCGGCAAATTAACTCCTAGCTTACCCGCAGGAGTATTCACTTCAATTTTTTGCCCCAATGCCGCTTCCCATGGAGCAACATCGATTGTTGCATAGACATCTGCGCCTTCTACCCGTAAGCGATCGGTGTCTTTATATTGGATTTCGATATAAAGATCGCCATTTTCACCGCCATTGATGCCACTTTGACCTTGTCCACTTAAGCGAATTTGCTGACCCTCTTTCATGCCTTTTGGAATTTTGACCTGTAAGGTTTTACGTTGAACTTCTGGTTCACCGTAGGCATTGACGGTTGGAATTTGCAGCGTGATATTCTGAGTGGTTCCATGGTAGGCAATTTCGACATCTACTTCGATACTGGCATGTTGGTCTTCACCACGATAACTGCGCTTTTGGCGTTGATATTGGTAATCACCTCCGCCAAAACCTGAGCCAAAGCGACCAAATAGATCTTCAAAGCCCTGAAAGTCAGAGGCATTGCCTTGACGGTAAAATTGTGCGCCATCAAAGCCACCAGATGCACCCTGAGCTCCTTGTCCAAATCCTGCAAAGCCTTGAGGATGATCCAGCATTTGATCATATTCAGCCTTTTTAGTGGCATCACCTAAGGTATCGTAGGCGACATTAATCGCCTGCATTTTGGTTTCAGCATCTGATTCTTTACTAATATCAGGATGATATTTCTTTGCTAATTTACGATAGGCTTTCTTGATTTCGTCTGCTGAGGCGCTTCGTGTAACCCCGAGTTCTTCATAGTAGTTTTTTGCCATAAAAGCTCTTTTAAAATTGGGTTTTATCTCTTTTAATTATGGTGATGAACTGAGCAATTACAAGACCATAAGCATAGTAAAATGTTGATGTTTGGAAAATGAAACACAGCAAAAAGCCTTCAGAATCTCAGAATTCTGAAGGCTTTTATTGGCTTTATATCCGATGTCTTTTAGCTTAAATGCTCGCCAAACAGGCCCAATGCTTCTTCCGCAGTAAAGCTATATTGAGTATTACAGAATTGGCAGTCCATACGAATTGGATTTTGCTCGGTCAGTGTTTCACGTACCGATTCTACACCAATCTGAATCAGAGCTTCGGCACAGCGTTCTTTGGAGCAGGTACAGCCAAATTTGAGATGCTCAATTTCAGGCAAGCGAACTTGCTCTTCATTGTACAGGCGGTACAAAATTTCATTGGCTGAAAGTTCGGTCAGCTCTTCTGGCTTGAGGGTTTCGGTTAACATGGTCAAACGTGGCCAAATATCTTCATCGATCAACTGTTGTTCTTCTTCATTGTTACGTGGAAGCAGTTGAATCAATAACCCCCCAGAGCGTTTCGGCGTGGTAGCCAATACAATATGGGTCGGAATCTGGGCAGATAAATCATAATATTGCATTAAACAACCTGCCAGCGTGGGTTGATCCAACGGTACAATACCCTGATAACGATCACCAAATTCGGGTTCAATATTAATAAACAATACTGGATTTTGCAGGCTGCCTAATACTACGCTGCTGTCTGTGCCTTCCTGAAAGTGTGGATCTTGTTCATAATCTGCCAAGGCACGGATTTCACCCAAATGGTTACATTCCGCCATTGCCCATTTAAAGGTCCCCGAAGCCTGAATTTGTAGGCTAATACGACCTTTAATTTTTAAGGTACTGGCCAGTAACGCTGTTGCGCTCAGCATTTCGCCCAATAGGGCTTTGACCGCAGGCATATAATCACGTTGCGCTAAAATGGTTTGCAAGGATTCTTCAAGATGAACCACTTCTCCACGAACAGGGCAGTCCTCAATGTAAAAACGTTGGCGTAGATCAGACATATTTTTCTCCATAACCCTGTCTTAATGGTGTCTTTATTGTAAAACACAAGTCAATCGTGATCATCTCGTGTCACATTAATACGGTGCTTTTGTGTATCGTTTTCTAAACCACGTTGTAAATTCACACCTGAACTGACAGGCTGATTTCTTTCATCACTTTCAAACAAATGTTCAAGTTCCGCTAACATATTACGATGCGTTTCAACGATTTTTTGTTCGTCCGTATAAATACTTTGCTGTCTCGCTAACAATTTTTCATCATAATCACGGAAGGTTTCGATATTTTCATAGGCCTGTTCGGCAGAGACGCCCATATCACAGAGTACCCGATAAGCCATACCCAGTGAGGATAAATAGGTTTCACGCCAGATATGCTCGATTCCGAGATCACGCAGCAAATGCACATGATGTCGATCACGAGCGCGGACAAACAGTTTAATTTCAGGATAATTCAGGCGAATATGTCGCGCGACGTTCATGTTGTCTTCTACATCATCCACCGCCAGAACAAAAATTCGAGCCTTTTCAATACCTGCTGCACGTAAGATCTCAGGCTGCGTGACATCTCCATAATACAGCGTTCCACCGTAACGTCTGACGAAATCAATACGCTGCATGTTATTGTCAATCGCAGTAAAACTAAAATGATGCAGCCGTGCGATGCGCGCAATGATTTGTCCAAAACGACCAAAACCTGCAATGATAATCGGGTGATCATTGGCGGGGATCTCATCATATTCAGGTGCTTTGTCCTTAAATAAAACAGGCACAATTTTCGAGGTCATGAGCCAGTATAGAACGGGAGTCAACATCATCGATAAAGTCACAATTAAGGTGAGCGGCTCTACCAATGCCTGAGTGAGGACTTTTTCGCTTTTTGCTGCACTGAGTACCACAAATGCAAACTCGCCCCCTTGTGCCAGACAGGTGCCCATCAACAGGCTATTTTTCCAACTGTACTGATTAAATCGGGCAATCCCCGTTAAAATGATCAGTTTGATCAGCATTAAACTGATTGCACCCCCAATAATCAGCCACGGCATATCGACAAATAGCGAGATCTGAGCAGTCATGCCCACAGTCATAAAGAACAGACCTAAAAGTAACCCTTTAAACGGGGCGATGCTGGCTTCAAGCTCGTGACGAAATTCGGAATCAGCTAGTAATACTCCAGTTAAAAATGCACCCAGTGTCGTACTGATACCTAATAAATCCATTAGCAAAACCACGGCCAATACAATAAATAAACCAACCGCAGTAATCAGTTCACTCGCACCACTATCCACGACAAAGCGAAAGAAATAACGCAGAATATATCGACTAAATAAAAACAAACCTGTGAAGGTCGCTACAATGGCGGCAAAGTAAGCAATTCCATGATGTGTGGTCTGTGTGCCAGCCAAAAGCGGAATCACGGCTAATAACGGAATTGCGGCAATATCCTGAAAAAGTAAAATGGAAAAGGATGATTGCCCATAAGTTGTATTAAGTTGTTGTTTTTCACTTAATAATTGTAAGACAAAGGCCGTTGAAGACAGTGCCAATGCAAATCCGATCACAAAACTACTGGCTAGATTTTGCTTGAACAGAAGTAGTGTGATCAGCATTAAAATCACACCCGTGATCACCACTTGCATACTTCCCATGACAAAAATGGAATGTCGCATTTCCCATAAGCGCTGTGGACGAAGTTCCAAGCCAATAATGAACATTAATAAAATCACGCCAAATTCTGCTAGATGCATAATGGCATTGGCATCACTGGCGATATTTAAAACACTGGGGCCGAGTAAAATACCCGTAAATAGATAACCAAGTACTGTGGCAATGCCAAAGCGTTTACCCAGTGGAACGATCAGTAAGGCTGCGCCTAAAAATATAGTGATTTGTAATAATAATGACATGGATTACCTTGATCGTTTTGAGCTCAGTTCCTTATCTCACCAGTATAAACATCATTTAAAACAAGATAGATGTCAGATCATGAACATTTTAGTTAAATTCCTGTGGATCAACATCAATCGATAAACGTAATTGATGCTGTTTAGGTAAATGTACCACTTGCGCCCACCATTGCCGTAAAAAGAAGTGCATACGTGCGCGATCTTGCGACAAGATCACCATATGCGCCCGATAGCGTCCAGCTTTGCGTTCCATCGGCGCGGGAATAGGCCCCCAAATCTCAATGCTATCCTGCGCCATTAACTGTAATTGGGCAGCGATGTCGGCTAAGAATTGCTGACTATAGTCACGGTTTTTAGAATCTGAACGAATCAATACCGCATAACGATAAGGAGGCAACAATGCAGCTTTCCGCTCATAGAGCATATGTTTGGCGACAGCACGATAATCTTTTTCGATCAGCGTGGTGAGCATGGGATGATCAGGTCTCAACGTCTGTAAATAAACGTCACCTTTATGTTCCCCACGTCCAGCACGACCAGACACTTGTACAATCAACTGTGCAGTACGTTCAGGTGCACGGACATCGACAGACAGTAAACCTGCATCAATATCTAAAATCGCAACCAAGGTGACAAAAGGAAAATGATGACCTTTGGCGAGCATTTGTGTACCTAGCAAGATCATGGGTTGATTTTGCTGAATCCGATCATAAATTTTCTGCCAGCTTCCGACTCGACTGGTGCTATCTCGGTCGACCCGAATCACATCATGGTCTGGAAAAAGTTCATTCAAATGTTCTTCAACTTTACCTGTTCCCATTCCGAGAGTCTTTAGGCTCTGATGCTGACACTCTGGACATTGATCGGGTAAGCGCTGAATCGTACTGCAATGGTGACAATGCAGATAAGTGTAAGGTTGAGTATGCAGCGTAAAATGCGCATCACAATGTGGACAATTGGCTTGCCAGCCACAGCTTTCGCAAACCAAAACAGGTGCATAACCTCGGCGATTCAGGAAAATGAGCACTTGTTCTTTTTTATCCAGTTTTTTTTGGATTTGCTCAATCAGTTGTTGACTCAACCCTTGCTTTTTCTTGGCAACCTTTAAATCAATCACATGCATTTTCGGCATAAGTGCCACACCCGCACGTTGATTGAGTTGTAGTAGTTTTAATTTTTCCTGTTCGACCAGATGGTAACTATCAATACTTGGTGTGGCTGAGCCTAAAATAACAGGGCAGTTTTCTAAATGCCCTCGATACAGCGCCACATCCCGTGCATGATAACGAAAGCCTTCCTGTTGTTTATAGGAAATATCATGTTCTTCATCCAGAATGATTAAACCAAGATTATGCAAAGGCGTATAAATAGCAGAGCGTGTGCCTAAAATGATTGAAGCTTTGCCCATTTTGGCCTGTTGCCATGCTTGCAGACGTTTGGAGTCGTTTAAGCCCGAATGCATCAGCGCAACATCACAATGAAAACGCGATTTAAATCGGGAAATGGTTTGTGGGGTCAGTCCGATCTCAGGCACTAAAACCAGCACTTGCTTCCCTTGTTTCAACACCTCATGCATGATGTGTAGATAGACTTCGGTTTTGCCACTACCTGTTAAGCCGTCCAATAAAAAAGCTTGATAATGATGGAGCGACTGAACCACGTGTTGAATGGCTTTTTTCTGATCATCGTTGGGCGTGAGGGGCATTTGTGCCAATTGAACGGGTGTCGGTCGAAAATCTTGTGTTTCTAAATGACATTCGACCAGATCCTTTTTTGCCAAAGCACGTAAAGTCGCAGTTTCTACCCCACTTAAATTTAAAATGTTTTCGGTCGTTCCTGTCGGGTGTAGCTTTAAAATTTGATAGGCTTCAAATTGCTTTTGCGAGCGTTTAAGTTTGGATTCTGCATCTTCACAAGGTTTGATTTTCCAGATATGTGCCAAAATATCCAATGGTTTGCCTTGTCGTAACAGTGCAGGTAAAGCTGCTTGCATCACCTCCCCAATCGGAAACTGATAATACTGCGCTGACCATGTCAACAAAGTTAAAACTTTGTCATCTAAAATGGCATCATCATCAAGCAACTCAAAAATAGCTTTGAGCTGAAACCGTGAATCCAGTGGAACATCTGGCGCGATTTTCTCGGTAATGATGCCAATCAGTTTTTGCCGACCGAAAGGAATTGCCACTCGCGCGCCAACCTGAGCCTGTTGATATTGAGCATGAGTTAAGCTGTAATCAAAGGTCTCATACAGATAGACAGGTACAGCGACCCGAATACGATAAATCTCTGTTTGAGGTGGCGGCGTGTTTGGCATAAATCTGTATCGTCACTATTTTTTAAGATGATTCATTTTCGGATGATAGGTGCTGTGCTAAAGTGTGCAAAGCTGTAATGCTCCGAAATATGAAGGATTGTGTAGGAAAGATGCAACAGCTAACCGATTATTTTTTGGAAAAAATTAGAAAAGATCATGCCTGCCTATCAATTTACTGCCATTGACGCTTCGGGAAAACAGCAAAAAGGGGTGCTGGAAGGGGACTCTGCACGACAAATTCGCCAGCAATTGCGAGATAAAACTTGGACGCCGATCGCCGTTGAACCTGTTGAGCAAAAAGATAAACATCAGCAACGTTCATGGTTTCAAAAAAAGTTTAGTGCTTATGATCTAGCACTCATGACGAGGCAGCTTTCTGTATTGGTGGCAGCGGCGATTCCGCTTGAAGAAGCATTACGCGCCGTAGCTAAACAAAATGAAAAAGCCCATGTGCAGAATTTACTCCTTTCGGTACGTTCCAAAGTACTTGAAGGACATTCGCTGGCACAGGGCATGCAGCAATCAGGACGTTTTCCTGACTTATATATTGCCACCATTGCCGCAGGTGAACGCTCTGGACATTTGGATCTAATACTCGATCAACTTTCTGACTACACCGAAAACCGTTTTGCCATGCAAAAGAAAATTCAGGGTGCGATGATTTATCCAATCATTTTATTGCTGATGTCTTTTGCAATTGTGATGGGGCTCATGACCTATGTCGTGCCAGATATCGTCAAAACGTTTGACCAGAGTAAACAGGCTTTGCCGTGGATTACAGTGGCTTTGATGAAAGCCAGCGATCTGATTCGTCACACATGGCCGTTCCTATTGCTGATCAGTATCATTGGCATCATTGCTTTTGTCCGCTTTTTAAAAACCACCGCAGGCCATTATGCATTTGATCGTTTAACGCTCAGATTGCCATTATTTGGTAAATTATCACGTGGTATAAATTCGGCGCGTTTCGCCAGTACCTTATCGATTTTGACTCAATCGGGTGTTCCTTTAGTCGATGCGCTTAAAATTGGGGCAGCGGTGAGTAGTAATTGGGTGATTCGTGATGCGATTAATATTGCGGCGGAAAAAGTCACGGAAGGAGGAAACTTGGCAACCCAGCTTGAACGCTGTGGTTATTTCCCACCAATGATGGTACAAATGATACGCAGTGGTGAAGCATCGGGCGAACTAGACCGAATGTTGCAGCGAGCATCCGATATGCAGGATCGTGAAGTCACAACATTCATCTCAACCTTATTGGCGCTGCTTGAACCGTTGATGCTGGTGTTTATGGCGGCCATTGTACTGGTGATCGTGATTGCGGTCATGCTGCCAATTGTAAATATGAATAATATGATTTAATGAGTTGTATGTTAGAGATGAAAATGAATAAGCAGAAAATGCAGGGTAATAAAATTATGAACAAACAGTCTGGATTCACACTTATTGAAGTGATGGTGGTGATCGTAATTTTAGGTGTTTTAGCTGCATTGATTGTTCCAAATGTGATGGGGCGTGGTGAAAAAGCCAAAGTCGATACCACACAAATCACCTTAAAAGGTGTGGCAGGAGCATTAGATCAATACAAACTAGACAATGGTCATTATCCATCTATGCAAGAAGGTGGTCTGGATGCGCTTGTGACTCAGCCTGCCACTGCGAAAAACTGGTTGCCCGGCGGTTATGTCAAAGGGGGCTATCCGAAAGATAGCTGGGAAAATGATATTCAGTATGTGATTCCTGGTACCGAGGGCCATGCCTACGACTTATATTCTTTTGGGGCAGATGGAAAATCTGGCGGTGAAGGAAACGATGCGGATATTTACTACAAACCTTAAAATTTAGTTTTAAGATCATAGGTAGCATTTTTAAATGAAGTGCTATCTATTTAAAATAATGTACTTGGCATGATGGGAATTATGGATGGGTTGAATCGAATTAAAAAAATAAAACATTGTAATGATAATACATCTCAATTTGTAATTTTAATTTATTGTATTGATTTTTATATAATTTAATAAAATATCAAGATATGAGATTTATAATAAGAACTATTCCCATATTTACTGATTACAAGATAAATGAATTATGAATAAAAATAGACTTTTTATTTAATTAAAACCTTGCATAATAGTTTTTAAGTCAGCCATTTTACTGTCGGAGGATAGCATGAAAGCATTATTTTTTTCGGATGAAATTCATCAGTTTCATTGGTCAATGCTCAAATCTGTTCTCCTGATTTTGAGTTTACTTCCACTGAGTCAAGGTATTTTAACCCTTTGGCAAATGTCAGACGCAACTAGCCAAATTATGGTAGGTTTCATTGCGCTGAGTATATTTAGTGCGATTCTAATTTTAAGTTTTTATTCAGCGTTAAAAGCAACGGTATTAAAAATTGTGCTTGAACAACAAATTTCAAATGTTGAGCAAGTTATCGTTTCTATTTATCGTTATGTTCCGATGTTGAGTCTAGCTGCTATGTTATCTTATCTGACTGCGACACTATAACGATGATATATGATCGAACGAGGCTGATGCCTCGTTTTTTATGGCGTAATTATTTTGGGGCTGTACTAGATTAGCGTTGTTTTAATCTATGAAAATGAAGCTAACCAATTGTAAATTCAGCAAGAAAATACAACTTAAACTACTCGAGTTTTTTGTGCTTGAAGTGACAGCCAGATCAGCAGCAGATTTACTAGGGATTCACCCTAATTCTGCTGCTCTCTTTTATACCAAAACTCGTAAGATAATCGCCTATCATTTAGGGCTGGAAGCCCTCGAAGTGTTTGATGGTGAAATTGAACTGGATGAAAGTTATTTCGGTGGCACACGCAAGGGAAAACGGGGAAGAGGTGCTGCTGGAAAAGTGATTGTGTTTGGTTTGCTTAAACGAAATGGAAAGG